>NZ_BAABCQ010000108.1:18856-26861 GCF_039539045.1 Streptomyces marokkonensis | reverse complement strand
GGCACTGTCCACACGATGGGGAAAAGAAAGACGATCTGTGGATAACCCACGGACCGTTGACGCCGGTGTGACGGAAGTACCGGCACTCGAAAACAAGTTCGCCCCCTGCCTGACCTGCGGAAACCAAGGTCGACGGCAGGGGGCACACCTGTTCCCGCACACTGTGCACAAGATCCGGCACCTACTGTGGACAACGGGTGCTCAGGTGAGCTGGGCGGTCCTCAACAGGGTCAGCCCGACGACGACCACGAGGACTGCCGCGCAGGTGCCGTACTGCACGAGCGTCCGCCGCTCGCGCGGGGCGTGGAGCATCGCGTAGCCGATCGCGGCGCCCGCGACCAGGCCGCCGACGTGGGCCTGCCAGGCAATGTTGGCCCAGGTGAAGGTGAAGACCAGGTTGATCGCCAGCAGGATGACGATCGGCCGCATGTCCGCGTTGAGGCGGCGGACGAGGGCCGCGGTGGCGCCGAAGAGGCCGAAGACCGCGCCGGAGGCGCCGAGGGTGGCCGTGGTGGGTGAGGCGAGCAGGTAGGTGAGGGCGCTGCCGGCCAGGCCGGAGACGAGGTAGAGCGTGAGGTAGCGGGCTCTGCCGAGGGCTGCTTCCAGGGGGCCGCCGAGGAACCAGAGGCTGAGCATGTTGAAGCCGATGTGCCAGATTTCCTGGTGGGTGAACATCGTGGTCACCAGGCGGTACCACTCGCCCTCCGCGACGCCTTCGGTCGGGACGAAGGGTGCGGGGGGCCATCGCCCGATGAGGACCATGTCGCCGAGGAACTCCGACGACAGGGCGTGTACGGCGATGAAGACCGCCGCGTTGATCCCGATGAGGATCTTGGTGAGGAGGTGGGGGTCGGCGGCGATGGTCCCGCCCGCGAGGGTGCGGGGCCGGGAGGCCGCGAGGGCGGGCCCGCTTCCGGTGCCGGTGCGGCCGGTGGCGCAGTCGGGGCAGTGGAAGCCGACGGAGGCGTTGACCATGCAGTCGGGGCAGATGGGGCGTTCGCAGCGGGTGCAGCTGATGCCCGTCTCGCGGTCGGGGTGGCGGTAGCAGCCGGGCGGTTTCTGGGCGTCCGGTGAGCCGGCTGCCGCGTGGTCCATGGCGTCCCCTCGGTCGTCCTGCGAGCGGTGTGCGCAAATGCACCGCCCCGCCCATCTTTACGGATGGGCGGGGCGTTTGGTTCCTGCCCTGTGGGCGGGCGGGTCAGTCGTCGCGGGTCTCGACGGCGACCGACTCGATGACGACGTCGTTGACGGGGCGGTCGGTGCGGGGGTTGGTCTGGGTGGTGGCGATGGTGTCGACGACCTTCTGACTGGCCGCGTCGGTCACCTCGCCGAAGATCGTGTGCTTGCGGTTCAGCCACGTCGTCGGGGAGACGGTGATGAAGAACTGCGAGCCGTTGGTGCCGGGGCCGGCGTTGGCCATGGCGAGCAGGTAGGGCCTGTCGAAGGCCAGGTCGGGGTGGAACTCGTCCTCGAACTGGTAGCCGGGGTCGCCGGTGCCGTTGCCCAGCGGGTCACCACCCTGGATCATGAAGCCGCTGAGGACCCGGTGGAAGACCGTGCCGTCGTAGAGCCTGCCCGTGGACTTCTCACCGGTGGCGGGGTGGGTCCACTCCCGCTCGCCCCGGGCGAGTTCTACGAAGTTCCTGACCGTCTTGGGGGCGTGGTTCGGCAGCAGCCGGATCTTGATGTGGCCCTGGCTGGTCTTCAGAGTGGCGTAGAGCTGCTCGGCCACGGTGTGCCTTCCGTCGTCTTTTCGTGCTCGACGATCCTCGCACGGTCGCGGGTGCGCAGGTCGCTCATACCGCTGGGTCACGAGCGCGGGGCGTCGATCCGTGGCATTGTCGTCGACAGGCTCTCATTGCCCGGTATTCATCCGTTATCGATGTTGATCGGCTCTTGTTCGCACTTCGTCACCGCTTGCCCCAGAGGGCCCGAAGACACCGTCCGTGACCCGGATGCCCGCCCTCACATGCCTGGCAGCACGTCCGCAGGCATGATCCGTAAAAGGGTGGAAAGTCGAATTACCGTACGCCACCGAGGAGGAGGAACCCGTGACCCGCATCGACAGCGTGCGCGCCGCGACCGGTTCGGCGAAGGACAGCGTGCTGCACGCCGCGGAAGTGGTGGCGCCCTACGCCGACACGGCCAAGGACAGGGCCGCTCACTATGCACAGGAGGCGCGCGTACGGCTGGCGCCCAAGGTGTCGCAGGCCGCGTGTCAGGCCCGTCTCCAGTACGGGGCGCATGTCGCGCCGCGGCTGGATCAGGCTCGTACGCATGTGCCGCCGAAGATGGACGCGGCCGCTCAGGAGGCGGCCGTCCGTGCGCGACTGGCTGCCCGGCAGGCGGCCGACTACTCCCGGCCGAGGATCGAGCAGGCGGTGGCCGCGGCCGGACCCGTCAGGGACGAGGCCACTGCCCGGGGCACTGCCGCGCTGGCCGCGCTGCGGGGTCAGGTCACGGCCAAGGAGATCCAGCGGCTGACGCGCAGGCATCGGCGACGGGCGAGGGCCGGGCGTATCGCCAGGGTTCTGGCGGTGGCGGGGGTGGTCGCGGGCGGTGCGTTCGCTGCCTGGAAGTGGTGGGACAAGCAGGCGAACCCGGACTGGCTGGTGGAGCCGCCGGAGGCGACGGAGGTTGCCGAGTCGGGGCGGCTGACGTCGGTGGACGGTACCGGTGAGGCGCTGCTCGATCCGGAGGTGCAGGCCAAGCAGGCGCAGGAGGAGGCGGAGGGCGACGAGTCCCGCTGAGCTTCGGCGACGGGGTCGGCGTTCACATCGCTGCGGGGCGGAAGGCTTGATCGCCTTCCGCCCCGCGGCGATGTTTCACGTGAAACGTCTTCCGTCTTCTCAGCGGCCGTAGCGGCGTTCGCGCAGGGAGTAGGAGCGCAGAGCGCGCAGGAAGTCGATCTCGCGGAAGTCCGGCCAGTAGGTCTCGCAGAAGTGGACCTCGGCGTAGGCGGACTGCCAGAGGAGGAATCCGGAGAGCCGCTGTTCACCCGAGGTGCGGATGATGAGGTCGGACTCGGACCGCGTCTTGGAGTACAGGTGCTTCGAGATGTGCTCCATGGTGAAGGTCTCGATGAACTCGTCGATGTCCCCGCCCTGGGAGCTGTGCTCGGTCAGGGCCGACCGTACGGCGTCGACGATCTCCCGTCGGCCTCCGTAGCCGACGGCGACGTCGACCTTGGTGCCGCCCTGGCGGCCCTGGGTGGCGGCGGTGGCGGTCTTGAGGCGGCTCGCGGACTCGGCGGGCAGCAGGTCCAGGGCACCGACGGCCTCGACGGGCCAGGGGTTGCCCGGTGCGGCCAGTTGTTCGACGACTTCGGCGATGATGTCGATGAGCGGGGTCAGCTGTTCCTCGGGGCGACGGAGGTTGTCGTCGGAGAGCATGAACAGGGTGACGTGCTCGATCTGCGCGGAGTCGCACCAGCGCAGGAAGTCCTGCACCTTCGCCCCGCCGGCCCGGTAGCCCTCTCGGGGGTCGTCGATGCCCGACATCTTGGCCCACCGGCGGTTGCCGTCGAGCATGATGCCGATGTGCTGTGGGCGCTGGCGGCCCTCCAACTCTCTGACCAGGCGCTTCATATAGATGGCGTCGAGAGCGGCCCGTACCTTCGCCCGCATGGTTTACCCCTTCCACCTCGTCGGCAGCGGCCGGTCGGCTGCGACGGCGATGTGCCACGTGGCACCGCCCCGCAGGGGTGTGGCGCTGGTGCCCTGTGGGGTGACGATATCAAGAGCAGACAGCTCCGCCGGGGCGCTCGGCGGGGCCCTGGGGGTCGGCGTACGCCGCGGGACCGCGGTTGCTCCGGTCGTGCGGTCCGGCGATGTGTCCAGGGACTCGGCCGCATCAACTTCCTTCCCTGCTGAGGCGGTTGCCGATCACTCCGGCGTCTTTCGTCCCAGCCGGACGGCCGCGTGTTACCCGTCACTTCTCGGGGCCCTCTGCTACCGGTGACGGGGTCCGCGAGGTGGTGAGGGACCGTGTCCCGGGCCGTGCCGGAACGCGCAGACGCCCTCCGGGAAATGACCCGAAGGGCGTCTGACCTGCGTGGAGCCTAGGGGAGTCGAACCCCTGACATCTGCCATGCAAAGACAGCGCTCTACCAACTGAGCTAAGGCCCCTGAAGAGGCATCCACCGGTATACCGCGTACCGACGGGTGCCGCAGACAAGAGTACCGGGTCGCCCCCCGTATCTCACAAATGATTGGGGGTCCCGGGGAAACACCACGCTCCGTAAGATGCTCGGCGTGGTTCGCTGGAGCGAACTGCGGTTTTTGGGGAAGCGATGGGGAGACGCAATGGACGCCGCACAGCAGGAAGCCACCGCAAGAGCGCGGGAACTGCAGCGGAACTGGTACGGGGAGCCGCTGGGGGCGCTTTTCCGTAGGCTCATCGACGATCTTGGTCTCAACCAGGCTCGTCTCGCCGGGGTGCTGGGGCTGTCCGCGCCGATGCTGTCGCAGCTGATGAGCGGCCAGCGGGCGAAGATCGGCAATCCCGCGGTGGTCCAGCGGGTACAGCTGCTGCAGGACCTGGCGGGGCAGGTCGCGGACGGCAGCGTGAGCGCGGCCGAGGCGACGGAGCGCATGGACGAGATCAAGAAGTCACAGGGGGGCTCGGTGCTCAGCAACACCACGACGACCACGAGCAGTTCGGGGGCGCCCACGGTCAAGCGGGTGGTCCGCGAGATCCAGTCGCTGCTGCGCTCGGTGGCCGCCGCCGGAGACATCATCGACGCGGCGGACGCCCTGTCTCCCTCCCACCCGGAACTGGCCGAGTTCCTGCGGGTGTACGGCGCGGGTCGCACCTCGGACGCGGTGGCGCACTACCAGTCCCACCAGAACTGATCCCGGGTCCGGTCGCCGGGAGGGGGTCCGGCGGCCGGACCGCGCAAGTGGCGTGACAGGTTCCAGGGGAGGAGCGGCGCACAGCCATGGGCGAGGTCTTCGCGGGCCGGTACGAGTTGGTCGATCCGATCGGCCGCGGCGGGGTCGGTGCCGTCTGGCGTGCCTGGGACCACCGCCGCCGGCGGTATGTGGCCGCCAAGGTGCTCCAGCAGCGGGACGCGCACTCGCTGCTGCGGTTCGTGCGTGAGCAGGCGATGCGGATCGATCACCCCCATGTGCTCGCGCCCGCGAGCTGGGCCGCCGACGACGACAAGGTCCTGTTCACCATGGACCTGGTCGCGGGCGGTTCGCTCGTCCACCTGGTCGGGGACTACGGCCCCCTGCCGCCCGCCTTCGTCTGCACGCTCCTCGACCAGCTGTTGTCGGGCCTGGCCGCGGTGCATGCGGAGGGCGTCGTGCACCGTGACATCAAGCCCGCCAACCTGCTGCTCGAAGCTTCCGGCACGGGCCGACCCCGGCTGCGGCTGTCCGACTTCGGCATCGCGATGCGGCTGGGTGAGCCCCGGCTGACCGAGACCGACCTCGTGGTGGGGACGCCGGGTTACCTCGCGCCGGAGCAGATGATGGGCGCGGAGCCGGACTTCCCCGCGGACCTGTTCGCGGTGGGCCTGGTCGCCCTGTATCTGTTGGAGGGGGCCAAGCCGGACTCCAAGGCACTGGTGCAGTACTTCGCCGAGCACGGGACGCCGCCCGCGCCGCAGCGGGTTCCCGAGCCGCTGTGGCAGGTCGTGGCGACGCTGGTGCAGCCGGATCCGCCCGCGAGGTTCCGTACGGCAACGGGGGCGCGCAAGGCGCTGGCCTCGGCGGCGGAGCTGCTGCCGGAGCCCGGGCCCGACGACGAACTGATCGAGATCTTCGACCAGATCGGGCCGTTGCCCTCGGGGTTCGGCCCCGACGGGCCTCTCAAGCGGGCGTCGGGAGTCGACGACGCCCCGGCGGACCCACGACGGCCGTCCGGCCCGGAAGCGGCCCCGGGCAGCACGCCGTCGACCTTGAGACGGCCACCCGCGGTCCCAAGCAGCACAGCACCGCTCTCGGACGGTGCGCCGTCGTCCCTGAGCGGTGCGCCGTCGTCCCCGGACGGCACACCGTCGCTCCCGGACGGCACACCGTCGCTCCCGGGCACTACGCCGCCCAGCCCGGCCGAAGCGTGGGCGGCGCACCGAACGCCGCCCGGACCGGGCTCAGCACCGCCTGCCCCGGGCCCAGGACCGTCCACCCCGGACCCAACCCCGCACACCCCCACGGGCACCCCGTCCAGCCCGGCCGGGATCCGGTCGCGGATCGACGGGGCCTCGCCCGCCCCGGACGGGGCGTCGGCGACGTCGTTCCCCGGGTCAGCTCGGCCGGGGGGCATGTCGGAGACCGGCAGTTTCCACCTGCCGCCCCCGCAGGCGGACGCCGCCTCCCCACCGGCATCCGGTCCGCAGCCGCACCCACAGGCCCCGGCCTTCCGAGGAAGCCCGCAGTACCGGCCCCCGTACCCGCCGCCCCCCGCTCAGGCAGCCCTGACGTCGCCACCCCCGCAGCAGCTCGCCGACATACCCACCACCTCCTACACTGCGCGGAGCCCGCAAACGGCCCCTCCTGCCCGGGCGTATCGGCAGCACCGTGCGGGGCGGCGCCGGCGCCGTCCCGGCCCTCCGGCCAGGGTGGCCGTACCGCTCCTGCTCCTCGCACTGGCCTGCTACGCCGTGGGCTTCTGGGCCCTGACCCGGATCTGATCCGAGCCGGGCCTCCGTCAGGTCGTCCTGCCCGGCCTGCGTCGTGCCGCCACCGTCCACACGCCCAGGCCCACGAGCAGCAGACTGCCGGTACCGATCCCGCCCACGGCGACCGCCTTCATCGCAAGGTCGTCGCCCGCGGCCCCGCCCTCCTCCGGCGCGGCCGCCCGTTCCTGGGCCGTGATCTCGAAGATGCCCTTCGGCTCGGGCTCCCCTGCGTACTCGGGGCCGTCCTGCGGCGTTCCTGCGAGCCGTACGCTCAGCGTCAGCTCGAAGGGGCCCTCGCCGAAGTCGTCGGCCACCTGTGCCGCGAGGTGCACGACGAGGTAGTGGGCGCCGGCGAACCGCAGCGCGCCGACCTGGCGGTCACTGGTGTACCGATTGGCGTAGGCGACCGGCGGCAGGGGGGTCAGGCCGACCTTCGTCGGACGGCCGGTGTAGCCCTTGGCTGCGTCGTCGACCTCTCCGCGCGCGGGGTTGTGGAGGGCCAGGTGAAGGGCGCTGGTGGCGTAGCCGGAGTCGTCGCCGGAGCCGGTGAGTTCGGCGGTCGCGTACAGCTGGCGGCCCCAGTCGACCGGCACCTTGTAGAAGAGGGTCTGTCCGGGCCGGATGTCGTCGCGCCAGGCACCCTGCCCGACAGTGGTGGCGTGAGCGAAGCCGCTGCCGCCCGGGCGGCGTTCCGGCTCGCCGGTGAGAGGCACGGGTGAGGCGGAGTTCCATGCCTCGGGTGCGGTGGTCGCGCCGGTCTGCTGCGGATGGGGCTCGGTGACGGCGGTGAGTTCCAGGGCCCAGGCCTCCGGCGGGGAGTCCTGGGGCCGGGACCGCTCGACCGTGACGTAGTAGGTGCCGGGGTCCTGGCACCGGGTCTCGCCGGCGGTGATCTCGCGCGTGACCCAGGCCGTGACCGGGCGCGCGCTGCGGGCGGCGCCGAAGGTAGCGCTGTCCGAGGTGCAGGATCCGCCGTCGGCGTCCTGCAAGGAGACCCGGATGCCGTCGACCGCGGTGACCTCGCCGCCGGGACCGGGTACGGCGGTGACGGAGACGTAGGTGTCCAGGGCGGCGGTGTCGAGTTCGAGGCGGTAGTGGAGGGTGCCGTCTCTCGGCAGGGAGCTGCGGTACGTGGCGCCCGGTTCCAGCGGCGCGGCGTCCGGGGCACCGCTGGAACCCTCGATCCGCCGCGCGTCCTCGGCGAAGGTGTAGCCGACGGACCCACCGGCCGCGAGAGCCGCACCGCCGCCGGGCAGAGCGGCGGCCGTGGTAAGTAGGGCTGTCACGACGGCCAGCCGCACGGGCGTCCCACGCAGGGGCGCGCGCGGCGCGGGCGCCGACACGGTCCGCGCGTACGCCGGCAGCCGGTCACGCCCCGAC
>NZ_BAABCQ010000108.1:0-18756 GCF_039539045.1 Streptomyces marokkonensis | reverse complement strand
CCGGCACGCCCCGACCCGGCACGCCCCGACCCGGCACGCCCCGACCCGGCACGCCCCGACCCGGCACGCCGCCAAGCCGTACACCACCGACCCATCGCCCGCCACCCCTCGCGCTCACCGGCGCCGTCGCCGCCATCCGGACCGACCGTGGCCCATCCTGCCGTGCGCCCCCGCACTCCCGCGCCCTCGCGCGAAATCCCGGCAGCGGAACTCCGACAACGGAACTCGGCGACAGAACCCGGGCAGCAGAATTCGGGCAGCAGAACCCAGGAAACACAAAACCCCGACCGTATGACGGCCGGGGTCTGCTCAGGACCGGATGTCGGTCGTACTCACGAACCCGTGGGCACGGAGTCAGTCGCCTCCGTCCACAGATCCTGCTCGGCGCGATCCGCCTGGATCTGGCGGTACACGAGGAGCCCGCCGATGGCGGCCAGTGCGACCAGGAGAAGCTTCTTCACCGCGCGACCTCGTCTTTCCTTGACGTAAGGGACCTCTGGCGCCCGACTATACACACCGGCCGATACCGATCGGTTACCTGTGTCGGCGGCCAACTGACCGTCGTCAGAACCCGATAAGAGCGGACGAAGCCGTTCCGATCGGACGGTGATCACACCTCCACGGACGGTGACTTCGCCCACCTCTCTCCCGTCTTGGCACCTTTTTCGACCCCTTGCGTCCATCCGGGTGGTGTTCATCTGAACATCCACGCGCCACGGGCGTTGGTCCACCACATCGCGGTGCTCATACACATCATGAGGAAAGTACGCAAATCGCCCAACCCGAAAGTGAGGGGTCATGGCCCGGAACAAGGTCCTGACGCTGTGGACCACCATCGTCACCGCCTTCCTCGCGCTGTGCACGGCGCTCGGACTCGTCACGACGACCGCCTCGGCGGCCGTACCGCAGACCGGAACGCACAGCAACGCCGAAAGCGCCTCCCCCGAGGCCGCACCCGCGCCGGCGGTCCCCTGGTCCTGGTCGCGTACCGGCTCCCTGCCCCCCACGATGAAACAGCGCATTCGCGCAGAGGCCCACGGCAAGGCCCCCAGCTGCCGCAACCGCCCGCTCGCAGACGCCACCGCGGCCACCGACCTCCGGTGCGACGACCCCGCCGAGTCCCCGGCCCAGCACGCCGCCGCCCAGCACACCGCGCCTCTCCAGCGCTGAGCGGACCGGCGCGCACGGCCCCCGCCGCGCCGCCCACGCCCCGCCCCGACGTCACGGCGATCTGCGTACAGCACCACGCGCGAGAAACGGCCCGGCCGCTCGAGAGAGCAGCCGGGCCGCCGCCATGTCACCGGCGACCCCACCCCTCAGGACCGCTGCGAGAGCCGTAGCCTGGCCGGTAACCGGTGAGCCGGCGCAGGCCGACGCGCCGGCCCACTCGTCCGGAAAGGTGGAAACGCTGCCGTGAGCCGGCACATCGTCGTCATCACCGCCGTCCACGGCCCCTCGGCCCGCTTTCTGCCAGAGGCCCACGCGTCGTTGTGTGCGCAGCGGCTGCCCGACGGCTGGGAGTGGCGCTGGGTGATCCAGGAGGACGGGCGGACGGCGGGCGTACGGCCGCACGTGCCCGACGACCCACGCGTCGTCTACCGGCAGGGACGGCGGGAACGGCAGGGCGGGCCCGGCGTGGCCCGCACGATGGCCCTGTCCCACGCGGACGGCGAGTACGTGAAGATCCTCGACGCCGACGACCAGCTCCCGCCGGGCACCCTGGCCCGCGACCTGGCCGCCCTCGAGGCCGACCCGACGCTCGGATGGGCGACGTCCCGGGCCCTGGATCTCCTGCCGGACGCCTCGACGGTCGGCTTCCCGGGCGACCCGGACCACGGGCCGATCGAGCGCGGGCAGATACTCGACTTCTGGAAGGCGAACGCCTTCCGCGCCCAGGTCCACCCGGCGACCCTCCTGGTACGGCGCGATCTGCTGCTGGCGCTCGGCGGGTGGATGGCCCTGCCCGCGTCCGAGGACACCGGCCTGCTGCTGGCGCTGAACTGCGTGAGCCGGGGCTGGTTCTCCGCAGAGGTGGGCCTCCTCTACCGCAAGTGGGAGGGCCAGGTGACCGGCCAGGCGGCCCACGTGGACCCCGCCGAGCGGGATGCCCGGATGGCGGTGGTGGAGGCCAGGGCACGGTCGCTGGCATCCCTCGGGTGGCGTTTCCCGGCCGGCGCCTGAAGCTCGCGGCCCCGACCCTGAGCCGGGCGACGGTTGACGGAGTCAGGTCAGTGTCTCGGCGTCGACCCGGGAGAAGACCAGGTCACTCTCGGCCGTGACCGGCCCGCGCCATCGCACCGGGGGCCTGGGACCGCGGAGGGCGCTCGGATAGCTCCGCGGCGCGTAGTCGTTGGCCAGACGGTAGGTGTGGAAGCCGTGCCGGCGCATCGTATCGAGCAGCTCGTCGACGGAATCGCCCAGTTGCTCCATGCGCTGCGGAGTCACCTCCACAGCGATCTCCGCGTCGGGACGGAGCTCGTCGAGCATCGGGGCGAGCCCGCGGACGACACCGCCTTCCGCGCCCTCCACATCGATCTTGATCACACGCGCTCGCGCGATCTCGTCCGGCAGGAGGATCTCGGGCAGCGGACGTGCCTTCGTCTCGAAGGTGGACTCCGCCGGTCCGTCCCAGGGCACGATGCTGTTCGCGCCCATGTTCCGTGAGCTCGCGAGGACGAAGGTGAGAGTCCGGCGGCTGTCCGAGACCGCGGCGTTGACCGCGCGGATGTTGTCGCACCCGTTGATCCGGGCGTGCTGGAGCACCCGCCGGTGGAAGGCGGGGGACGCTTCGATCGACACCACCCGGCCCGTCGTCCCCACCAGCCGGGAGCCGTAGACGCTCAGAAAGCCGACGTTCGCACCGACGTCGACAAGGACGTCCCCGGCCCGGAGACGACTCGCGAGCCATCGCATCAGGTGCGGCTCCCACACGCCGTACAGATAGATGTACCGCTGGATCAGGTCCTGGGTGTCGACGGCGAACCTGGCGCCGAACCCGGCCCCGAACCGGGCGTCGACCACCCGTTGGCGGGGGTGGTCGCGCAGACGTGGGTTCAGGTAGCGCGCGGCGACGGCTCCCTTGAGCAGCGAGCCGGGAGCCTTCCTCACGTATCCGCGGGCGAGTGTGACGAGCAGGTCCGAAGGCGCTGACATCCTCGATTCCCCTCGGCCGCTCAGCGCTCCCCCGTGATGGTGATCGCGGCCGAGGGACACCCCTCGGCCGCCTCGCGCACCCGTGGTGCGTCGACATCGTTCTCACGTCCGGCTATCACGGCGCCCAGGCCGTCCACCTGGGTGAAGACGGACGGGGCCCGGTGGACGCAGTCGCCGGAGCCGTAGCACTGCTCGGGGTCGACGGAGATCCTCATACGCACTCCAGCGGCGGTCGGTTCGAAACCATCACGACCTGCCTGCCCGCGGACCGGTGCGCTGAATCCGTCCGGTCCCCGTCCGCCTGTTGGCGCGAAGGCCGGAAGATCGTCCAGTCGTCCTGCGGTCCGGTGATCGGCGACAGTTCGGGGACCGGACCGCGCCGACATGCTCCGGCACCGGTCCCTCCCCTCGTGGGGACCGCTGCCGAACCATGCCGGCGGCGTGTTGTACGCGGTACCGGGCCGGGTCGGTGAGGGCTGTGTCGGTGAAAGCTGACCGAGAACGTGCGGCCTCACGAGGCCGCCCCGTGGGCGCCGGGCCGCTGACCTGTCCGGGCGTCGCGCGGACGACTCGAGGCTGCGACGTGATCCTGCCACCTGCGGTCGCCGCCGAGGAGGCTCCGGCACCACGACCATGACGTAGCCGCAGGTCAGACATATAGAGTGAGTTTTCCGGTCCGGACGTCCAGGTGCGGGGGAAGTAAGGAGTGGAGACCTTGGGTTTCGACTCAGGGGCACGCACGGCCTTCGCAGAACGTCTCGCACTGCTGTACAAGGAAGCCGGCAACCCTCCCCTCAAACGCGTGTCCGAGGCGGTCGCCCGGCTTCAGCGGGTCGACGAGAGAGGCCGGCCCGTACGGGTCTCCGCACAGCGGATCAGCGACTGGCGGCGGGCCAGAAACGTACCCGCCCAGTTCGCCGCCCTCGCGGCGGTACTGCACGTCCTCGTCCCCCAGGCGCGGCGCGCGCGTCCCGTACCGGTCTCCCCGGGCCTGTACGACCTGGTCCAGTGGCAGCGCCTGTGGGAGCGGGCGGTGGCCGACCCGACCGGCGAACGCCCCGTGCCGTCCGCCGCGGACGAGGAACGCCTCCCGGCCGAGCCCCCGGCCGCCCCCGGCGGTGTCTGCCCCTACCGCGGGCTGGCCGCCTACCGTCAACAGGACGCCGGCTGGTTCTTCGGGCGGAGGCGGAGCACGGACGCCCTCGTCGACCAGCTCCGCGCCGCACAGGACACAGGCGGGCTGGTCATGCTCGTAGGCGCCTCGGGGGCGGGAAAATCATCTCTGCTGAACGCCGGTCTGGTGCCTGCCCTGCGTAACGGCGCACTGGACGAGGGACGCAACGAGAGCAACAGGAACAACGGGGAAAACAGGAACGGGGACAACCGGGACGACAGGTCCGACGGAACCGGCCGGCCCAGGAAAGTACTCCAGCTCGTACCGGGAGGCGATCCGCTCGGCGAGCTGGTCCGCCGGATCCCCGAACTCGCACCCGTCGTCGCCTCCATATCCACGGCCTCCACGGCCCCCACGGCCCCCACGTCCGCCGCAAAGGATGCGGCGGCGGTGGAGAACCCGGGAGCCGCGGACGCCGCGCGTGCGGCCCGGAAGGCCTTCACAGCATGGGCCCGCAGCAGAGAGAAGGCGTCGACGGCCGACACGCCGACGGCAGAGGCCACGACGGCGGACGCCACGTCAGCAGTGAACGACACGTCAGCAGCGAACCAGGCGTCGACGGCAGACAGGCTGTCGACGGCGGACCAGGTGCCGGCGGCCCGTCCGATCGTCATCGTGGACCAGTTCGAGGAGATCTTCACCCTCTGCCCCGACGAGTCGGCCCGGCGCGCCTTCATCCGGCTTCTCCAGGCCGCCTGCGTGCCCGGCGACCGGGGAGAACCGGCGCCCGCGGTCGTCGCCCTCGGGATACGTGCCGACTTCTACGAGCAGTGCCTGCGTTATCCCGAGCTGGCCGACGCCCTGCAGCACCGGCACATGGTGCTCGGGCCGCTGACCACCGCGGAACTGCGCGAGGCCCTGACCGGACCGGCCAGGGCCGTGGGCATGGAACTCGAGCCGGGGCTGGCGGAGCTGATCATCCGCGAGGTGAGCACCGACGGACCGCGGGGGGCGCACGACGCGGGCGTGCTGCCGCTCCTGTCCCACGCCCTGCTCGCCACCTGGCAGCGCCGCAAGGCGGGCCGGCTGACGCTGGCCGGCTACCGCGCGGCCGGCGGAATCCAGGGAGCGGTGGCGGCGACCGCCGAGCGGGCCTGGTCGGGACTCGACCCGGCGGCACGCACGGCCGCGCGGCTGCTCCTGCTCAGGCTCGTCAGACTGAGCGAGGACACCCAGGCCACCAGGCGACGAGGCACCCTGCGCCGGCTGGCGGAGGAGTCGAGGGATCCCGGCAAGACGGAGGAGTCTCTCGAGGCGCTGGTCCGCGCCCGGCTGGTGACACTCGACGCGGACACCGTGGAGATCACCCATGAGGCGCTGCTCCACGCCTGGCCCCGCCTGCGCGAGTGGATCGACCGGGACCGCACCGGCAACCTGCTGCGCCAGCGGCTGGAGGAGGACGGCCGGGCCTGGGAGGAGTCGGACCGGGACGCCTCGCTGCTCTACCGGGGCTCCCGCCTGGAGCAGGCCCGCGGCTGGTCGGAGTCGGACGACGGCACCTTCCTGACCCGGAGCGCGGTGGAGTTCCTGGCCGCCGCGGTCAGGCTGCGCAGGCGCACCGTCCTGATCAGCCGTGCCGCGGTGTCGGCGCTGGTCGTCCTGGCGCTCGTGGCGGTCGGTTCGGCGGTGATCGCGTGGCAGCAGCGCAACGACGCGGTGTTCGAGCAGGTGGTCGCCGAGGCGGACCGCGTCCAGTACACGGACCCGTCGCTGTCGGCGCAGCTCGACCTGGCGGCGCACCGCCTGCGGCCGGACGACGAGGGCGTGCGCAACCGGCTGCTCTCGATCGTGAACGCGCCGCTGGCCACGCCGCTCCTCGGTCACACGGGCGCCGTCTACCTCACCTCTTTCAGCCCCGACGGACGGACCCTGGCGACGGCCAGTTACGACCGGACCGTACGGCTGTGGGACGTCTCGGACCCCGCCCGTCCGAAACAGCTGGGCGAGCCCCTCACCGGACACACGAGCTGGGTGAGTTCAGCGGTGTTCAGCCCGGACGGCCGCACCCTGGCCAGCGCCTCGGACGACGGCACGATCCGGCTCTGGGACATCGGCGACCCCAGCCGCCCGCGCCCGCTCGGCGCTCCGCTGGACGGCCGGGGCGGCACCGTGTACCTGCTCGCCTTCAGTCCGGACGGCCGCACTCTGGCCTCCGCCCACGACGACCGTGCCGTAAGGCTGTGGAACGTCGCCGACCCGCGGCGCCCGGAGGCGCTCGACGCCCTGACGGGCCCCACCGCGGCGGTGCGCTCGGTGGCGTTCAGCCCCGACGGCCGCACGCTGGCAGCCGGTGGGGACGACGACACGGTCAGACTCTGGAACGTGGCCGACCCGCGCCGCCCGGAACGGATCGGGGCGCCGCTGACGGGTCACACCGGCCTGGTGCACTCCGTGGCCTTCAGCCCCGACGGACGCACGCTCGCCAGTGGCAGCGCGGACGACACCGTCCGGCTGTGGGACGTGGCCGATCCGGGCCACGCGACACGGATCGGTTCACCGCTGAACGGCCATACCGGCCCCGTCTGGTCGGTGGCCTTCAGCCCCGACGGAGACAGGCTCGCCGCGGCCAGCGCGGACAGCACGGCCAGCCTGTGGAACGTCGACGACCCCGCCCACCCGTCGCAGATCGGTGTGCCCCTCGCCGGAAGCAGCGGGGAGATGTACGCCCTCGGTTTCAGCCCCGACGGTCGCACCCTCGCCACCGGCAGCGGCGACAGCAAGGTCCGCCTGTGGTCGATACCGACGTCGGACATGAACGGCCGCACCGGAGCGTTCCGTCCGGACGGACGCCTACTGGCCACGGCGGCACGCGACGGAAGAATCCGGCTGTGGGACGTGACCGACCCCGGCCGGCCCGTGTCACTGGGCGCACCCTTCAGACCGGGGGAGGGCGACATCCGGTCGCTCGTGTTCTCCCCGGACGGCGACACCCTCGCCGTGCTGACGGGAAGCCGCGCGGTCCAACTGTGGAACGTCACGGACCCTGCCCGGCCCACCGCCCACGGGCTCCCCGTGGCACTGCGCACCCGCTACGCGGGCCCCGACACTCTGGCGTTCAGCCCGGACGGCCGCACGCTGGCCACGGCGTACGACGACCGCACCGTCCAGCTGTGGAACACCACCGACCCGTCCCGCCCCCGCCCGCTCGGCAAGCCCCTCACCGGCCACACGGGATACGTCAACACCCTCGCCTTCAGCCCGGACGGCCATACGCTGGCCAGCGGCAGCGCGGACGACACCGTGCGGCTCTGGGACGTGACCGACCCCCACCACGCCACGCGCCTCGGCGCGCCCCGTACCGGGCACCTGGGACCCGTCAACGCGCTCGCCTACAGTCCGGACGGCCATACGCTGGCCAGCGGCAGCGACGACGGCACGGTACGGCTCTGGGACGTCGGTGACGGTGACGGCGCGGCCCGGCCGGTCTCCGTCCTCACGGGGCACACCGACTCGGTGATGTCCCTGACCTACCGCCGGGACGGCGCCACCCTGGCCAGCGGCTCCAACGACAACACGGTCCGGCTCTGGGACGTCCACGCGCCCGCCGAAGCCGCTCCCATCGGGGAGTCGATGAGCCCCAACGCCAAGACCGGCGGTTTCCTGTCCTTCAGCCCCGTGAGCCACCTGCTCGGGGTGTCCAGCGGCACGGACACCGTCCGGCTGTGGAACCTGGGTGTGGACGGCGCCATCGACCACATCTGCTCGTCCACCCGGGGTGTGCTGACCGAGGAGAAGTGGCACGAGTACCTGCCGCGCCTCTCGTACGAACCACCGTGCGATCAGTGAATGTCTCCCACCAGACACCCGGCCTTGTTAGCCTTGGCCACAGCCCGGCCGCTGGCGCATCCCCCGTCGCCAGCGGCCGGGCGTTTTCGTCTGTCGTTCCGTCTGTCGTTCCGTCTGCCGCCTCACCGGCTACGTCATCCGCCGTCGGGAATGACGAAGACCCTCGACCGGATCCGGCCGAGGGTCTTCTCGCTGGTGGGGCTAACAGGATTTGAACCTGTGGCCTCATCCTTATCAGGGATGCGCTCTAACCAACTGAGCTATAGCCCCGCCGCGCTCTGCGGTGCATGTCCCGCGCGCTGACTCCTGAAGATTAGCGCACGAGGCGGGCAGTCCCAAAATCGGTTGTCGCGAGGGTGCCGGGCGCCGCTCACTCGTCCTCGGCGAGCGTCAGCTCCACGCCGCCGACGAACCCGGCGGAGAGGTTGTAGATGAACGCGCCGAGCGTGGCCAGCGCCGTCGCGAGGACGACGTCGATGACCGCGATGACCGTCGTGAACAGCAGCACGTTGCTCAGCGACAGGAAGGACTGCAGGTCGAAGCCGTTGGACTCGTTCGAGCCGGTCGCCTCGGAGACCGTGCTGCCGACCGACGAGAAAACGCCCATGGCGTCCATGACCATCCACAGCACGGCGGACGCGACGATCGTGCAGATACCGAGCGCGATGGAGAGCAGGAAGCTGACCTTCATCACCGACCAGGGGTCGGCCTTCGACACGCGCAGGCGTGCCTTGCGAACGCGGGGCGTGGTGCGTGCGCCGGTGCGCGGGCGGCGCACGGCGGCGGAAGCGTTGCCTCCCTGGGTGCCCTGGCCGCCCTGCGTGCCCTGGCCGCCCTGGGTCTGGTAGGCCTGCGGCGGGTGGTACGGCCCGCCGGGCTGCTGGGGCTGCCGTTCTCCCGGCAGCGGCGAGGCCGTCGCTTGAGACTGCTGGCCTCGGGTGTCCGTCACAGTTCCCCCCTGGGATCCATGCGTCTTGGACGAGCTCGCCGGGTGCGAATCGGCCTCGCCGTCGTCGATCTTGCGCAGTTGAGTCGTGTGCGAATCCGTCGCACGCGCGGCGGAGCCACGGCCGCCGCCGCCCGTTTTCGTACCCCTGGAGGTACCGGCCGATCCGGCGCCCGTGGCTCCGCTCACGATGACTCTCTCCTCGTGCTACTCGGCCGAGGGCGCCTCACCCTCGTCCGTGCCGGTGGTCGCGGCACCTTCGGCGGTCTCGTCGACGACCACATCGCCGTCGACCTCCTCCGCCTCGCGTCCCGCCTCGGCGTTGCGTGCGATACCGACGACGGCATCGCGCTTGCCCAGATTGATCAGTTGAACGCCCATGGTGTCACGGCCCGTCTCCCTGACCCCGCTGACTCGCGTACGAATCACACCGCCCGAGAGTGTGATGGCGAGGATCTCGTCGTGCTCCTCGACCACCAGCGCGCCCACGAGCGATCCACGGTCCTCGACGATCTTGGCAGCTTTGATGCCGAGGCCGCCGCGGCCCTGGACCCGGTACTCGTCGACAGAGGTCCGCTTCGCGTAACCGCCGTCAGTGGCAGTGAACACGAACGTACCGGCTCGAACAACATTCATCGAGAGCAGTTCGTCCCCTTCGCGGAAACTCATGCCCTTTACGCCCGAGGTGGCACGGCCCATCGGACGCAGCGTGTCGTCCGAGGCGGTGAACCTGATCGACTGCGCCTTCCTGCTGATCAGCAGGAGATCGTCCTCGGCGGAGACCAGTTCCGCGCCGATCAGTTCATCGTCGGAACCGTCCGCCTGCTCACGCAGGTTGATGGCGATCACACCGCCCGAGCGCGGCGAGTCGTAGTCCTTCAGCGGCGTCTTCTTCACCAGGCCGGCCTTGGTGGCAAGGACCAGGTACGGCACCGCCTCGTAGTCACGGATCGCGCGGATCTGGGCGATCGACTCGTCCGGCTGGAAGGCGAGCAGGTTCGCCACGTGCTGACCGCGCGCTTCGCGGCCGGCGTCGGGCAGCTCGTAGGCCTTCGCACGGTAGACCCGGCCCTTGTTGGTGAAGAAGAGCAGCCAGTGGTGCGTGGTGGACACGAAGAAGTGGTTGACGATGTCGTCTTCCTTGAGCTTCGTGCCCCGTACGCCCTTGCCGCCGCGCTTCTGCGCCCGGTAGTCGTCGGTCTTGGTGCGCTTGATGTAACCGCCACGGGTGACCGTGACGACGATGTCCTCCTCGGCGATCAGGTCCTCGATGGACATGTCGCCCTCGTACGGGATCAGCTTGGTCTTGCGGTCGTCGCCGAACTTCTCGACGAGCGCGGCCAACTCCTCGCCGACGATCCCCCGCTGGCGGACCGGGGAGGCGAGGATCTCCCTGTACTGGGTGATCTTCGCCTGGAGCTCGTCGTGCTCCCGGACGATCTTCTGCCGCTCCAGGGCCGCCAGGCGGCGCAGCTGCATCTCCAGGATCGCGTTGGCCTGGATGTCGTCGATCTCCAGGAGGTCCATCAGGCCGCCGCGGGCGATCTCCACGGTGTCACTGCGCCGGATCAGCGCGATGACCTCGTCGATGGCGTCCAGGGCCTTCAGCAGGCCGCGCAGGATGTGCGCCCGCTCCTCGGCCTTGCGCAGACGGAACTTGGTGCGCCGGACGATGACCTCGATCTGGTGGTTCACCCAGTGTCGGATGAACGCGTCCAGGGAGAGGGTGCGTGGCACACCGTCGACCAGGGCCAGCATGTTGGCGCTGAAGTTCGACTGCAGGTCCGTGTGCTTGTACAGGTTGTTCAGGACGACCTTGGCGACCGCGTCCCGCTTGAGCACGATGACCAGGCGCTGGCCGGTGCGGGACGACGTCTCGTCACGGACGTCCGCGATGCCGCCGATCTTGCCGTCCTTCACCAGGTCGGCGATCTTCTGCGCGAGGTTGTCCGGGTTGGTCTGGTACGGCAGCTCCGTGACCACCAGGCACTGGCGGTTCTGGATCTCCTCGACCTCGACGACCGCGCGCATGGTGATCGAGCCGCGCCCGGTGCGGTAGGCCTCCTCGATGCCCGTGCGGCCCACCACCAGCGCGCCGGTCGGGAAGTCCGGGCCCTTGATGCGCTCGATGAGCGCGTCGAGCAGGTCCTCGTGCGAGGCCTCGTAGTTCTCCAGGTACCACTGGGCGCCGGCCGCGACCTCGCGCAGGTTGTGCGGCGGGATGTTGGTCGCCATGCCGACCGCGATACCGGCCGAGCCGTTGATCAGCAGGTTCGGGAAGCGGGCGGGCAGGACGGTCGGCTCCTGGGAGCGGCCGTCGTAGTTGTCCGTGAAGTCGACGGTCTCCTCGTCGATGTCACGGACCATCTCCATGGCCAGCGGTGCCATCTTGCACTCGGTGTACCGCATGGCCGCCGCCGGGTCGTTGCCCGGCGAACCGAAGTTGCCGTTGGAGTCGACGAGCGGCATGCGCATCGACCACGGCTGGGCGAGGCGCACCAGGGCGTCGTAGATGGAGCTGTCGCCGTGCGGGTGGTAGTTGCCCATCACGTCGCCGACGACGCGGGCGCACTTGTAGAAGCCGCGCTCGGGGCGGTAGCCGCCGTCGTACATGGCGTACAGCACGCGGCGATGGACGGGCTTGAGGCCGTCACGGACGTCGGGCAGCGCGCGCGAGACGATGACGGACATCGCGTAGTCGAGGTAGGAGCGCTGCATCTCCGTCTCGAGCCCCACGGGCTCGACACGCATGGCCAGGGCGTCGCCCTCGGGCGTCGTCACAGGAGTGTTCTCGTCGGTCATTGCTGGTGAAGGTCCTTCCTGGTGCGGTCAGCTGAGACCGACTCAGATGTCGAGGAAGCGGACGTCCTTGGCGTTGCGCTGGATGAACTGGCGCCGTGCCTCGACGTCCTCGCCCATCAGCACCGAGAACAGGTCGTCGGCCTGCGCGGCGTCGTCCAGCGTGACCTGGCCGAGGACGCGGTGCTCCTGGTCCATGGTCGTGATGCGCAGCTCCTCGGCGTTCATCTCGCCGAGGCCCTTGAAGCGCTGCACTGAATCCTCGCGGATGCGCTTGCCCGCGCCTCGGCCCATCTCGATCAGCGCGTCGCGCTCACGGTCGGAGTACGCGTACTCGAAGTCGTCCCGGCCCCACTTGATCTTGTAGAGCGGCGGGCGGGACAGGTACACGTGCCCGGCCTCGACCAGCGGCCGCATGAAGCGGAACAGGAAGGTCAGCAGCAGGGTGTTGATGTGCTGGCCGTCGACGTCGGCGTCCGCCATCAGGATGATCTTGTGATAGCGGAGCTTCTCGATGTCGAAGTCCTCGTGCACACCCGTGCCGAACGCGGAGATCATCGCCTGGATCTCCTGGTTCTGCAGGATCCGGTCGATGCGCGCCTTCTCGACGTTGAGGATCTTGCCGCGGATCGGGAGGATCGCCTGGTACTGCGGGTTCCGGCCGGACTTGGCCGAGCCGCCGGCGGAGTCGCCCTCGACGATGAAGATCTCGCACTTGATCGGGTCGTTCGACTGGCAGTCGGACAACTTGCCCGGCAGCGACGCCGTCTCCAGCAGGCCCTTGCGGCGGGTCAGGTCACGGGCCTTGCGGGCCGCCACGCGCGCGGTGGCCGCCTGGATGCCCTTGCGGATGATGTCCGCCGCCTCGTTCGGGTTGCGATCGAGCCAGTCGGCCAAGTGCTCGTAGACCACGCGCTGGACGAAGGTCTTGACCTCCGTGTTGCCCAGCTTGGTCTTGGTCTGGCCCTCGAACTGCGGCTCACCCAGCTTCACCGAGATGATCGCCGTCAGACCCTCGCGGATGTCGTCACCCGTGAGGTTGTCGTCCTTCTCGCGCAGCAGCCTCTTGTCGCGCGCGTACTTGTTGATGAGCGAGGTCAGCGCCGCACGGAAGCCCTCCTCGTGCGTACCGCCCTCGTGGGTGTGGATGATGTTGGCGAAGGAGTAGACGCCCTCGGTGTAGCCGCCGTTCCACTGCATCGCGATCTCGAGGGACAGGCTCCTGTCCTTGTCCTCGGCCTCGAGGTCGATGACTGTCGGGTGCACCAGCTCTCCCTTGCGGGAGTTGAGGTACTTCACGAAGTCGACGATGCCGCCCTCGTAGTGGTACGCGACGGTCTTGACCTCGTGCTTCTCGTCCTCGCCCGCCTCGTCCGCGCCGGCGGTGGCCTTCGCCGACTCGCGCTCGTCGGTGAGGTTGATCTTCAGGCCCTTGTTGAGGAAGGCCATCTCCTGGAAGCGCCGGGAGAGCGTCTCGAAGGAGTAGTCGGTGGTCTCGAAGATGTCGCTGTCGGCCCAGAAGGTGACCGACGTGCCGGTCTCCTCGGTGGCCTCGTGCCGGGCCAGCGGTGCCGTGGGGACACCCAGCTTGTAGTCCTGCGTCCAGCGGTGGCCGTCGGTCCTGACCTCCACGGTGACCTTCGTGGAAAGGGCGTTGACGACGGACACACCGACACCGTGCAGACCACCGGAGACCGCGTAGCCGCCTCCGCCGAACTTGCCGCCCGCGTGCAGCACGGTCAGCACGACCTCGACGGCGGGCTTGCCCTCCGAGGGGACGATGCCCACCGGGATGCCGCGGCCGTTGTCGACGACCCGGACACCGCCGTCGGCGAGGATCGTGACGTCGACCGTGTCCGCGTAGCCGGCCAGCGCCTCGTCGACGGAGTTGTCCACGACCTCCTGCACCAGGTGATGCAGGCCACGTTCACCGGTTGAGCCGATGTACATACCAGGTCGCTTGCGGACCGCGTCCAGACCCTCGAGGACGGTGATGGCACTGGCGTCGTACGAGGCGGGAGCCTCGCCGTTCGGGGTGCTCACCGCTTCGTTCACGCCGGTGTCGGTGGACGGGTTGTTCTCGTTGGGGTTGCCGGAATCGGCCACGAAGCGCCCTTTCTGGCACAGCACGAGCCGGGCTCGTCGGCGGATCGCCGGAGCGGCTGCGGCATGTTGCGTTGGTAAGCCTTGATCAGCGTTGCTCAGCTTGTCCCGGACGGTCCCCACGTTGGGGGCGGGATTGTCTTCCATTCTACCGGTAGCACTGACACCGATGGGGGTTTGCCGGTACCTGAGTCCGCATGTGCCGCCCTGAACGAGGCTCGTCCGACTCCCGATATGCGGATGGGGGCCTCAAGAGGCTCACAACGGCACTCAGCGCTTCGAGGCGTCAACCCTTGGCTACTTGGGAGTCAGATCGTGATCCGCAACTGTGTACGGTCGTGCGACGGAGGGTGCGCCGACGGGTCACACCTCTCATCACCCACCAATTCTGTGAGGTACATCACGCCCCCCTGAGGGGGCGTCAGAGCGTCCTCCGCGTCACCCGTAGGTGTCGCCCGGGCCCCGGCTGCCAGGGGCGCGCAGCGGCCCGTACCGACGCCCGGGACCGCCGGAACCACCGGGCCCCAGCACCTTGATCACCCGCACCGACCCGTGCCCGAGGTCCTCGTTGAGCCGGGCCACCAGCGTCGGCGCCAGCAACCGCAGATTCGTCGCCCAGGCCGTCGAATCACAGCGGACGACCAGCACCCGCTCGTCCTCGTCGTACCGCTCCGGCACGCAGTGATTCGCCACGTCCTCGCCGACGATCTGCGGCCATCGGCCCATCACCCCGCCCACCGCGGCCGGCGTCTCCCAGCCGCGCTCGGTGATCAGCCGGTTGATCGCCGGACCCAGCGCCATGGGGTCACGACCGTCGGCACGCGCCCCGGAGCGCAGGCCCCCACGCCGCGCCTGCTTCTTCTGCTGCGCCGCGTCCCCACGCGCGCGTGCCGCCTCCCGCGCCGCCCTCAGCGCCACCCGCGCGAGATCCACACCCGCCGGCGCCGGACCTTTGCCGTGTCCTTGGCCGCTTCCTTTATCGCTGCTGCCGCTGCTGCTGCTGCTGCCGCTGCCGCTGCCGCTGCCGCCGGGAGGCTTCCCTGGAGCCGGTCCGTCCGCGCTCATACGCGCTCCACCGCCCCCTCCGCCACCGCGAACCGCGCCCCCGCCAGCACACCCGGTACGTCGTCGTCGACCGCGGCCGTCACCAGCACCTGCTCACCCGGGGCCACCAGCTCGGCCAGCCGCTCCCGCCGCCGCGCGTCCAGCTCGGCGAAAACGTCGTCCAGGACGAGAACGGGCTCGTTGCCCTCCGCCCGCAGCAGGTCGAACGACGCGAGCCGCAGCGCCAACGCATACGACCAGGACTCGCCGTGGGAGGCGTACCCCTTCGCGGGCAGCGACCCGAGTTTGAGAAGCAGATCGTCCCGGTGCGGCCCCACCAGGGTGACGCCCCGCTCGATCTCCTGCTTGCGCACCTCGGCGAGCGCGACCATCAGCTGCTCGTGGAGATCCTCACGCGAGTGCGCCTCACCGGGCGCCGACGGCTTGTACTCCAGGGCGACGGGGCCCCCGCCCGGGGCCAGCTGCTCGTACGCCTTGTCCGCCAGCGGCTGCACCGCGGCGATCAGATCCAGCCGCTGCGCGAGCAGTTCGGCACCCACCCGCGCCAGATGCTGGTCCCATACGTCGAGCGTGGAAAGATCCATCGTGCGGCCGCCGTGGCGGCGGGCGAGCGCGGCCGACTTCAGCAGGGTGTTGCGCTGCTTGAGCACCCGGTCGTAGTCGGAACGCACCCCGGCCATGCGCGGCGAGCGGGCGGTGATCAGCTCGTCCAGGAAGCGGCGCCGCTCACCGGGGTCACCCTTCACCAGTGCGAGATCCTCGGGCGCGAACAGCACCGTACGCACGATGCCGAGCACATCCCGCGGCCTGACCTGCGAGGACCTGTTGATACGGGCACGGTTGGCACGGCCCGGGTTCAGCTCAAGCTCGATCAGCTGCTGCCGCTCTCCCTGCTTGACCTGAGCGCGGACCACCGCACGCTCGGCGCCCATGCGGACCAGGGGCGCGTCGGAGGAGACCCGGTGACTGCCGAGTGTGGCGAGATAGCCCACCGCCTCGACGAGATTCGTCTTGCCCTGCCCGTTCGGTCCGACGAAGGCGGTGACGCCCGGGTCCAGCGGGACCTCGACCCGGGCGTACGAACGGAAGTCGGCCAGCGACAGATGCGTGACGTGCATGGTCGTTCGCCGACCTCCCCAGCGTTCGGGTGTTGACCTTCAGGTGCAGACCTTCAGGTGCAGACCTTCGGGTGCCTACTTCTTCTCGACCGCGTGCCCGCCGAACTGATTGCGCAGCGCGGCGATCATCTTCATCTGCGGCGAGTCGTCCTGCCGGGACGCGAACCGCGCGAACAGCGACGCCGTGATCGCCGGCAGCGGCACCGCGTTGTCGATCGCGGCCTCCACAGTCCAGCGTCCCTCACCGGAGTCCTGCGCGTAGCCCCGGAGCCCGCCCAGGTGCTCGTCCTCGTCGAGCGCGTTTACCGCCAGGTCCAGCAGCCAGGAACGGATCACCGTGCCCTCCTGCCAGGACCGGAATACCTCGCGGACGTTCTCCACGGAGTCGACCTTCTCCAGCAGCTCCCAGCCCTCGGCGTAGGCCTGCATCATCGCGTACTCGATGCCGTTGTGAACCATCTTCGCGAAGTGGCCCGCGCCCACCTTGCCCGCGTGCACGGCGCCGAAGTCGCCCTCCGGCTTGAGGGCGTCGAAGACCGGCTGCACCTTGGCGACGTTCTCCGCGTCGCCGCCGTACATCAGCGCGTAGCCGTTCTCCAGGCCCCAGACGCCGCCGGAGACACCGCAGTCGACGAAGCCCACGCCCTTGGCCGCCAACTCCTCGGCGTGCTTCTCGTCGTCCGTCCAGCGGGAGTTCCCACCGTCCACGACGACGTCACCGGGCTCGAGCAGTTCACCGAGCCGGTCGACGGTGGCCTGGGTTGCCTCCCCGGCCGGAACCATGACCCACACCACCCGCGGGGCGCTGAGCTTGCCCACAAGCTCTTCCAGGCCGGGGACGTCGGCGAGGTCCGGATTGCGGTCGTATCCGACGACGGTGTGGCCCGCGCGGCGGATCCGCTCGCGCATGTTGCCGCCCATCTTGCCGAGGCCGACGAGACCAAGCTCCATCAGTTGCGTTCCTTAGGTGTGCGAGGTGGCGGGACGGCACGTCCTTACCCGCCGGATGCGTGCCGCGGCACTTTCGTACCCACGTCCGAGCCTAAACCCGGACGGCCGTGCACAGCTGTGGGCGTACGCGCTCATACGTACGCCCCCCACCTGCGGGTTTACCCACACCCTGTGGACGACCGTGTCCGATCGACGCCGGCCCCAAGGGCTCAGCCGCTCAGCCGCTCAGCCGCTCAGCCGCTCAGCCGCTCAGCCGCACCGGCATGATCAGGTACTTGTAGGCCTCGTCCGCCTCGGCGTCCACCGCGGGCCTGCCGCTGAGCAGCGCCGGCTTCGTGGACGTCGTGAAGGAAAGCTGCGCCACCGGAGAGTCGATCGCGCTCAGGCCGTCCAGCAGGAACGTCGGGTTGAAGGCGATCGAGATGTCGTCACCCTCCAGCTGGGCGTCGACCCTTTCCACGGCCTGGGCGTCGTCGCTGGAGCCGGCCTCCAGGATGAGCACACCCTGCTCGAAGCTGAGCCGCACCGGGGTGTTGCGCTCGGCGACCAGGGCCACGCGCTTGACGGCCTCCACGAAGGGGGCGGTCTCGATCACGGCGACGCTGTTGAACTCCGTCGGGAACAGCGTCTTGTACTTCGGGAGGTCACCCTCCAGCAGCCGCGTCGTCGTACGGCGGCCCGCGCCCTCGAAACCGATCAGACCCTCGCCCGCACCCGAGCCGGACAGCGCCAGGATCACCTGGTCGCCGCTGGTCAGCGCCTTGGCGGTGTCCTGGAGCGTCTTGGCGGGCACCAGGGCCACCGCGGAGATCTCCGGGTTCTCCGGCTTCCACAGGAACTCGCGGACCGCGAAGCGGTAGCGGTCGGTGGAGGCCAGCGTCACCGAGTCGCCCTCGATCTCGATACGCACGCCGGTCAGGACGGGCAGCGTGTCGTCACGGCCGGCGGCGATGGCCACCTGCTGCACGGCCGAGGCGAAGACCTCACCGGGGACCGTGCCCGTCGCCTCCGGCATCTGCGGCAGCGCCGGGTACTCCTCGACCGGAAGGGTGTGGAGGGTGAACCGCGAGGATCCGCAGACCACCGTCGCCCGTACACCGTCTGTGGAAATCTCCACGGGCCGGTTCGGGAGGGCTCGGGAGATGTCGGCGAGCAGACGGCCCGAGACGAGGACCGTGCCCTCCTCCTCGACCTCCGCCTCCACCGACACCCGCGCGGAGACCTCGTAGTCGAAGCTGGACAGGCTCAGCTGCCCCTCCTCGGCCTTCAGCAGCAGGCCCGCGAGGACCGGCGCCGGCGGACGGGCCGGGAGGCTTCGGGCCGCCCAGGCCACTGCCTCCGCGAGTACGTCGCGTTCCACCCGGATCTTCACTGTTGCCGCCTCCTGCTGTTGCCGGCGCTGCTCGCCCTGCCTGGCTTCCGTCGTCTGGGTCGGTGTCGTCGGTCCCGGTGAGGGGCGACACCGTGGACCAGTCTGACGCACCCCACTGACAGTAGGTGCCGTTCGGGGTCAAGTCGCGACGAGGGGCGGTCGGGCTCGAGAGGGCGAGTTGTGCACAGGGCCCGCTTCGAAACGGATTCCGCACTCTCTCTAGTCGCTAGTAGTAGTAGGGCCTGTGGATACCGTGGATAACCTCGTTTTCCCAGGTCAGAGCACGAAT
>NZ_BAABCQ010000107.1:0-26887 GCF_039539045.1 Streptomyces marokkonensis | reverse complement strand
ATTTGCGCACGCCGCTGTAAAGCGTGCCTGAAGAATTCTGGGGGGTTCGATTGTATATCACGGGTCTCACCGCTTCATGCCTCTCCACTCACAATTGCATCAACCTTGAAATCCTGCGCACAGCCGGTTCGGTCTGGCTTGAGGGCGACGTCGTCTCCGCCATCGCCCTGGCCGAGGCGGCGGCGGCGGCCAGATGCCGGCAGGGCAGCGAGCGCTGCACCGCGCTGGCGAGCCTGCAGCTCGCGCTGCTGCTGACCAACCTCCGGCGTATCGACGAGGCCCGGCGTGCGGTGCGCCAAGCCACCGCGGTACTCGACGACCCCGCCATCAACGCGGTGACGGCACTGGTCAGGGCCAAGATCGCACTCTGCGACGGCCGCATCGACGAGGCCATCAGCCTGTGTGACACGGGAATGGTCGTGGCGAACGACCCGAGTCTCGCGTCGTGGGCCTCGATCGGGAGCATGGTCAGCGCGATCATCGCGATGCGCCGTGGCGAACTCGCCACGATGATTCATCATGCCAATCAGATCAAGGAGGACGTGATTTTCGGCCGGGACGGGCTGTGGGGCCGGGACACCTTTCCCTGGAACTCCCCCGCATGGCTCGTCGTCCAGATCATCGAGGCGGAAAAGGGCTGGAAGGTCGCCGTACCGCTCGCCCGCGGGCTCCTCACATCCGAGTCGTCGACCCGGGGCCTTCTGCTGTCCGAGCCCTCGGCGGCGTCGTTTCTCGTGCGGATTCTGCTGCGGGCCGACGACCGGGAAACCGCCGAGCGTGGCCGGCGTTGCGCGGCGGTGCTCGCCGCGGAGAACCCGGGCATTCACGCCATCGCGGCCGCCGCCTTGCATCTTGAGGCGCTGCTTGAGAAGGACGTCAGCCTGCTTCAGCAGGTCGCCGCCTCCGACTGCGACGAGCGGACCCGCTCCTCGGTGAACGAGGACATCGGCGATCTCCTGTCCGAGAGCTCCGGAGGGTTCCGGCAGGCGTGCATGCACTACGAGACGGCCATGCGCTCGTACGCGGACGCGGGCTCCCCGCGCGACTCGTCCCGGGTCCGCAGCAAGTTGCGGCGCCACGACGCGCCCAAGACCGCGGCGAGATTCTGGCCCAGCAGCCGGATCTCCGTTCTGACCGACACCGAATACGCGGTGGCTGAGCTGGTGGCGGGAGGACTCACGAACGCCGAGGTCGGCGGCCAGATGTACCTGTCCCGTCACACCGTCGCCTTCCACCTCCGCAAAGTCTTCCAGAAGGTCGGTGCCAAGTCGCGCATCGAACTCGCGGTCATGTGGAAGCAGTTGATCGGGCAGGACCTGGACGTGGCCAGCCACGGCTGAGGAGCGCGGACTGCCGGCGCTCTCGCCGGACCGCCCTGAGGCGTCGGCGCGGCAGTTGTCGCAGGCGCCTCCGGCGGGAGCGTGTGCCGGAGGGGTCGCGGACAACGGCATCGCGGCAACTCCTCGGTCAACGGCCCTTCTCGAAAGGCAACCCCTATGCACTCTCTGCGGTTCACCGCCGAGTCGTCGTCGAACGGCATCGTCGAGCGCGATTTCCTCATGGGTGAGGTCCCCGGTGTTCTCTGGTCGCCGGCCTCCGGCGCCGATCGGGCCCCCCTGGTGCTGATGGGCCACGGCGGGGGCAACCACAAGAAGCATCCGGCGATGGCGGGCCGGGCACGGCGCTTCGTGACCGACGGCGGGTTCCATGTCGCCGTCATCGACGCGCCCGGTCACGGCGACCGGCCGCGTACGGCGCGCGACGAGCAAGAGCTCGCCGCGCTGTCCGAGGCGAAGGCGGCCGGCAGGCCGGAAGGCCCGGATGCCCGGCGCTACAGCATGTATCTGGCGGAGCTGGCCGTGCCCGAGTGGCGGGCGGCCCTGGACTCCCTTCAGGAGCTTGCGGAGATCGGCGCCGATGGACCGGTGGGCTACTTCGGCATCAATCTGGGCACCGCGATCGGGGTGCCGCTGGTGGCGGTCGAGCCCAGGATCACTGCTGCGGTCTTCGGCCTGCACTGGCCCGATGCCCTGGCGGAGACGGCGAAGCGGATCACCGTCCCGATCGAGTTCAACCTGCAGTGGGACGACGAGGACGTCCCGCGCGAGGCCGGCCTCGCGCTGTTCGATGCCTTCGCCTCGCAGGAGAAGACGTTGCACGCCAATGCGGGCAAGCACCATGAGATGCCCAGGTTCGAGACCGACAGCGCGGTCCGGTTCTTCGCCCGGCATCTTGGCCGGGCGCTCACCTCACCGGCCTGAGCCCGGATCCGCCGGCTTGACTTCGGTGTGCCCGGTGATGGACAGCGAGGGGTACGCGGCGCCCGGCCGTCTCGATCAGCTCGACGAGATATCGGGTCAGCGCCGCCGGGGTCGGGTTGTTGAACACCCCGGCCGGGGTGAGCGCGGTGCCGGCGTGGCTGCTGAGCCGCCGGGCCAGTTCGATTGCCATCACGGAGTCCAGGCCGAACTCGAAGAAGCCGCGCTCCGGCTCGACCGGTTCGTCCGGGTCGAGTCCAAGGACCCGAACCAGCTGCGCCTGCACCAGGTCCAGTACGGTCTTCTCCCGGTCCGCACCGACCTGCGCACTCAGGAGCTCCGACCACCGGTCGGCCGTCTCCGCGCCGACCGCCGCCCGGTAGGCGGACCGCCGCCGCGGCCGGACCAGCCCGCGCAGCAGCGGCGGGACCGGCCGGCCGGGCACGGGCGCGCCCCACTGATCGGGTCGGCCGGGAACCGGGAACTGTTCGGCGGTGCCGATCGCCGCAGACAGCGCCGACAGTCCCGGACCGTCCGCGGACGCAAGCACCGGTACGCGGGCTCCGCAGCTCGCGGCGGCGGCCCGGGCGAGCCCGTCGGCCGCCCCTGTGGCTGCCTGGTCGGCCGGACCGATCAGTTCGGCCGCCGTGGTGACCACGGCGAACAGGGCGAGCTCCCGGCCCGCGGCGAGTTCGGCCAGGTGCCGCAGCGAGTCGCTCCGTGCGCCGAGGACCGCGTCAAGGCGTTCCGGGTCCAGTTCCGCGAGCGGGGTGCGGTCGGCCGTTTCGGCAGCGTGGACCACGCCGGTCAGCGGATGGTCCGCTGGTATCCCGGACAGCAGGCGGTGCAGCGCGTCCCGGTTGGTCACGTCGCAGGCCACGACGGACACGGAGGCGCTGAGGGCGGCGAGCTCGTCGGCCAGGGCCGCGGACCGGGGGGTGTCCGCGCCATGTGGGTCCGCCAGGACCAGGTGGCGGACGCCGTGGTCGGCGGCCAGATGCCGGGCCACGCGGGATCCGGTCCCGTCGGTGCCGCCCACGATCAGGACCGTGCCGTCGGGGTCGAGTGGCCGGAGGGCCGGTCCGGCTTCGCCGACGGCCACCAGCCGCGGAACGTGGACGCGCCCGGCCCGCACCGCGGCCTGTGCGGCGTCGGCGGCCAGCAGCGGGCCCAGTCCGGCGTCCGGATCCGCGCCCGGCTCGACGTCCAGCAGGACGAAACGGTCCGGGTACTCGGCCTGGATGGCGGCGATCATGCCTCGGACGGCCGCGGCGGCGGGATCGAGCACCACGACGGGCTCGGCCGGGACCGCGTTCCGGGTCCGTACCACCAGCCGGTGGCCGGCCAGTTCGGGCTCGTCCAGCCACGCCTGTGTGACGGCGAGCGCTCGGCGGCAGGCCGCCACGGGCGGCTCACCGGGCAGCACATCGAGCACCGCGACCGCCGCGGCCAGAGCAGTGGGATCGAGCAGGTCGTCGTCGCTGTTGACCACGACGGTCCGCGGCGGGCCGGCAGCGGGCTCGCGGTCGAGCGGGACCCAGACGGTCCGCAGCACGTCACCCGGCCCGCTGGGCCGGGGCTCGTGCACCGGCCGCGTCGCGATCCGGCCCGCGGTGAGCACCGGCAGGCCGGACTCGTCGACCGCGGTCAGTGCGATGCCGTCCTCGGCCGGGCGCAGCGCGACCCGCACGGACACGGCGCCGGTCGCGTGCAGTTCGACTTCGCGCCATGAGGTCGCGTCGCCCGTGGCACGGGTCGCGGCGTCCAGGAGCAGCGGGTGAATGCCGAAGCCGTCGGCCTCCTCGCGGAGCTCGTCCGGCAGGACCAGTTCCAGGAAGGTCTCCTCGCCTCGCCGCCAGACGCCACGTACGCAGTCGGGCAGGTCGGCGGGTGTCACCGGGTCGGCGCCGGCCGGCGGCCAGGACAGCGGGCCGGTTCCGGCTTCCGCTGGGGCTGCTGCCACGGGGCCGGGCGAGAGTACACCGGACGCGTTCAGGGTCCAGCCCGACCGGTCACTGCCGGTCCGCACCTGCACCGGGCGCCGGCCGGTGAGGTCCGCGCGGGCGACCACGACCTGGACCTGTCGCGCATCGCTCCGGTCCAGCCAGAGGGGTTCGACCAGATCGAGTTCTGCCACCGTGCCGCAGTCCACCTCATCACCGGCCCGGATGACCAGCTCGATCCACGTCGAAGCGGGAACCGCTCCCGTAAGCCACGGGTGGTTCGCGGACAGCCGGCCGGCGGCCAGCACGCCGCCGGAACCGGGCAGTACCGCCACCGTGGTCAGTAGCGGGTGGACCGCTTCGTCCGCGGCCGCGACGGTGCCGCCACGCAGCCAGTACCGGCGATGGTCGAACGGATGGGTGGGCAGGTCGCGGCAGAGCTCACGCCAGGCCGGCCCGTCGCTGGGGACGGCCGCCGACCAGTCGACCGGCAGCCCGATCGCGAACGCCTCGGCCATCGCGGTCAGCACCTGGCGCGGGCCGCCCTGGTCACGGCGCAGCGTGCCGATCACCCCGACCGGCCGGCCGGTGTCGGCGATGACGTCGAGGATCGACGACACCAGGCCCGGATGCGGGGACACCTCGATGACGGCCCGCATATCGGTGGTCACCTCGCGGACGGCCCCTTCCAGCTCGACCGGCCGGCGCAGGTTCCGGAACCAGTAGCCCGCGTCGAGTACCTCGTCCGGGCCGATCCACCGGCTCTCGACCGTGGAGTAGAACCGGCACGAGCCGACGAGTCCGTGTGCGGGGCGCTCGCCGACGCCGTCGAGCTGGGCCAGCATCGGGCGCTCCAACTCGTCCACGAGGAAGGAGTGGGAGGCGTAGTCCGCCCGCAGTCTGCGGAACCAGATCTCCTGCTCGGCGGCGAAGGCCGCGAGTTGCTTGACGGCGTCGACCTCACCGGAGACGCCGACCATCGCGGGTCCGTTGACCGCGGCCAGTTCGAGACTGCCCCCGTACGCCGACAGCAGCTCCTGCGCCCGCGTGCGGCTGACGCCCAGGACGAGCATCCCGCCGGTGGGTGGCAGTGCCGCGGCCAGCCGGGAGCGCACCACGCAGATCCGCAGCGCGTCGTCCAGCGAGAGGAGCCCGGCCACGCATGCCGCGGCGAGCTCACCTTGCGACGACCCGATCACCACGTCGGGCGTGACACCGGCCCTGGCCCAGAGCTGCGCCAGCCCGGTCGTCATCACGAACGCGGCGGGCTGGACCACGTCGGTCCGGGAGAGGTCGTTGGCGCCGCCGAGCGCTTCTTCCAGCGTCCAGTCGCAGTCGTAGGTGTCGAGCAGTTCCTGGCACCGGTGCACCCATTCCCGGAACTCCGCCGACTCGGCCATCAGTTCACGGCCCATGCCGGCCCATCCGCCGCCCTGGCCGGGGAAGACGAACACCGCGCCGGTGCCCGGCCCGGCCCGTCCGGTGATGACGTCCGGCTCGGTCTCGCGGGTGGCGAGGCTCCGCAGCCGCCCGGCCAGTTCGGCGTGGTCGGCCGCGAGTACGGTGGCTCGTTCCCGGTGCTTCGTCCGGCCGAACGCGAGCGCGGCGGCCAGTTCGGGCAGCGGAGGCCGCCGGCTCTCCACGGTGTCGGCCAGCCGGGTCGCGGCCGCGGCGAGCCGGCCTGGGTCGCCCGCCGACACGATGAACGGCAGGATGCCTCCCCCGCCGGACTCGGCCGGTTCGGTCGCGGTGCCCCGCTGGGGCGGCTCCTCGAGGATGACGTGTGCGTTGGTGCCGCTGGCCCCGAAAGCGGACACTCCGGCGCGGCGTGGCCGGTCCGGGCGGGCCGGCCACGGCCTGGCCTCGGTCAGCAGCCGGACGGTGTCACCGGACCAGTCGACCTCGGTGCTCGGCATGTCCGCGTGCAAGGTCGCCGGCAGCGTCTGGTGGCGCAACGCCAGCACCATCTTGATCACGCCCGCCACACCGGCCGCCGCTTGGGTGTGGCCGATGTTGCTCTTCACCGACCCCAGCCACAGCGGCTGCGCCGTCCCGCGCCTTCCGTAGGTGGCCTGGAGTGCTTGCGCCTCGATCGGGTCGCCCAGCCGGGTGCCCGTGCCGTGTCCCTCGACGACGTCCACGTCGGACGGCGCGAGCCCGGCGGCCGCGAGGGCCCGCTGGATGACCCGCTGCTGCGCGAGCCCGTTCGGGGCGGTCAGGCCGTTCGAGGCGCCGTCCTGGTTGACCGCCGAGCCCCGGATCACGGCGCCCACCGTGCTGCCCTGGGCCTCGGCGTCCGGCAGTCGCTGCAGCAGCACCACGCCGACGCCCTCCGACCAGCTGGTCCCGTCCGCCGACGCGGAGTAGGCCTTGCACCGCCCGTCGGTCGCGAGCCCGCCGGCCTTGGCGAACTCGACGTACGCGTTGGGCGTCGCCATGACCGTCACACCGCCGACCACGGCGAGCGAGCACTCGCCGTTGCGCAGGGCCTGCATGGCCAGATGCATCGCGACGAGGGAGGAGGAGCACGCCGTGTCGACCGAGATCGCCGGCCCGGTGAAGCCGTACGTGTAGGACACGCGGCCGGACGCCACCGAGAGGGCACCGCCGGTGACCCGCAGGCCGTCGGTCTGCGGATCACCGCCGCTCATCCCGTAGCCCTCGCCCATCACACCTGCGAAGACGCCGACGTCGGAACCTCGATGGGCGGCCGGGTCGAGCCCCGCGTCCTCGAAGGCCTCCCACACGACCTCGAGCAGCAGCCGCTGCTGGGGGTCCATGGCCGTCGCCTCGCGTGGGGAGATGCCGAAGAAGCCGGCGTCGAACTCGGCCGCGTCCGTCAGGAAGCCGCCCGCCTCCACCGGGATGGTGGACAGGTCCCAGCCGCGGTCGGTCGGCACCGCCGACCGGCCCTCGCCGCGTGCGGTCAGGAGGTCCCAGAGCCCGTCCGGGCCCCGCACGCCGCCCGGCAGCCGGCAGCCGATCCCGACCACCGCGATCGGATCGGCTGGGCTCGCCACCACGGCGGCGGCGTCCGCCGCGGCGGGCGTGTCTGCGTCGGTGAGCCGCTCCCGCAGGAACCGGGCCAGTTCCACCGGCGTCGGGTAGTCGAAGATCAACGTCGCGGGCATGGCGAAGCCGGCCGCGGCGCTGAGCCGGTTGCGCAGCTCGATCGCGCCCAGCGAGTCCATCCCGGCGGACTGGAACGGCGCGTCCGGCGCGATGTCCTCGGCCGAGGCGTATCCCAGGATCAGCGCCACCCTGGCCCGGACCAGGGACAGCAGGGAGCGCTCCTGCTCCGCCACCGACCGGCCGGCCAGCGAGCCCGCCAGGTCACCGGCGCCCGCCGCCTGGCCCGCCCGGCGGCGGACGCGTACCAGATCGCGCAGCAGCGGCTGGACCGGTTCGCCGGTGGCCGCTTCGGCCCGCGCGGCGGCGAGGTCGAGCTTGATCGGTACGAGGTGGGCCTCACCGCTGTCCACGGCCGCGTCGAGGAGCGCGAGCCCTTCCTCGGGGCGCAGTGGCGACACGCCGGCGCGGCGCATCCGGGCCCGGTCCGCGTCGGTGAGGTGGAGAGTGATGCCGCTGTCCTGGGCCCACAGGCCCCAGGACAGTGACACGCCGTTGCGGCCGTTCGCGCGCCGGATCGCCATGAGGCCGTCCAGGTAGGCGTTGGCGGCGGCGTAGTTGGCCTGGCCGGCCGAGCCGAGCAGTCCGGCGGCGGACGAGAACGTGACGAACGCGGCGAGGTCGTGGTCGTGGGTCAGCTCCTCCAGGTGGCGGGCGGCGTCCGCCTTCGGGCCGAACACGGCGTCCAGGCGTGCCGGGGTCATCGCGGCGACCAGCCCGTCGTCCAGGACGCCGGCGGTGTGCACGACCGCGGTCAGCGGATGCTCCGGCGGGATCGCGGCGAGCATCGCCGCCACCGCGTCCCGGTCCGCGACGTCGCAGCTGATCACGGACGTCTCGGCGCCCTGTGCGGACAGCTCGGCCACCAGTGCCTCGGCGCCGTCGGCGGCGGCTCCGCGCCTGCTGGCCAGGAGCAACCGCCGGACACCGCGGGTGCGCACCAGGTGGAGCGCGACGAGAGCGCCGAGCGATCCGGTGCCACCGGTGATCAGCACCGTCCCGTCCGGGTTCCACGAGGCGGGCTCGGCGGCCGGTGCACCGGCCGCCGCGAGGCGGGGAACCCGGAAACCGTCGGTCCTGGCGGCGAGCTGTGGTTCGTCGACGGCCAGTGCCGTAGCGAGGGCCAGTGCCGTATCGAGGCCCGGCTCCACGTCGAGCAGCAGGACACCGGGCATCTCGGCCTGGGCCGCACGGGCCAGGCCCCACACGGCGGCACCGGTCGCGTCGGTGAGGCCGCCGGTCCCGCCGTCGACGGCACCCTCGGTCCGCACGACGAGCCGGGTGTCCGCGGGGGCGTAGCGCTGCCAGGCCTGGAGCAGGCCGAGAACGTCGGCGAGGACGGCCGCCGGGTGGGAGGTGCCGGTCGGCACGTCGTACACGGCGGCCGTCGGCCGGCCGGGTCCGGCGGCGAGCGCGGCCACGTCCTCGGCGCTGGTGACGCTGACGGTCGCCGGATGGCCGGGCAGAACCGCCGGGGTGGCCACGGGGTGCCACATCAGCCGGTACATGGCCTGCGGGGGGCGGGCGCCCACGTCCTCGGGGCGGACCGGCGTCGAGTGGACCGAGCGGGCGGACAGGACCGCCCTGCCGGTTTCGTCGGTCGCCTGAAGGCTCCAGCGGTCGTGGTCCAGCCGGGTGAGGTGAGCCCGCAGCCGGCGCGCCCCGGTGGCGTGCAGCACCACCGACTCCCATCGTGTCGCGACCGAGGCGGGGTCGAGGACCGCCCGGGTCACTGCGTCGAGCAGGGCCGGGTCGAGTCCGAACGTATCGGGCTCCTCCTCGTCGGCGAGCGCGACCTCCACGAAGGTGTCCTCGCCGCGGCGCCACAGCCCGAGCAGCTGCGAGCGTTCGGGGGTCTCCGGGTCGCTCGTGACCTGCTCGGCGCCGGACGGCGGCCACGGCTGCACCGGCCCGGGGTCGGTGACGGCGCCTGCTTCCAGCGTGCCGCCGGCATGCCGGACCCAGTTTTCCTCACTGCCCCGGGCGCCGTAGACCGTGAACGGGCGGCTGCCGCCGTCGTCGGCTCCGACCACGATCTCCAGCCGGACGGTCGTCTCCGCGGGGACCGTGAGCGGGGTCTCCAGCGTCAGGTTTCCCAGTACGCCGTAACCGAGTTCGTCGCCCACCCGTACCGCGAGGTCGACGAGTGCGGCGGCCGGCAGGGTCTCCACCTCGTGCAGCCTGTGCGCGGCGAGCCAGGGATGGGTCGTGAGCGCCAGCCGGGCCGTGCCGATCAGGCCACCGGTGTCCGGGACGGGCACGATCGCCGACAGCAGCGGGTGCTCGACCTCGCTCTGGCCCAGGTCGGCCGCGTTCGCCGCACCGGGCGCCGAGGGCAGCCAGTAGTGCCGTCGGTCGAACGCGTACGTCGGCAGCAGCACATCCGGGGCATCCGCGGGGACGAGCGGATGCCAGTCCATCGGCACTCCCCGCACGAACAGCGCGGCCATCGAGCTGATCATGGTGTCCGGTTCGTCCTGTCCGTCCCGCAGCGCGGGAACGCACACCGGTTCGTACCCGGACCGTGCCGCCGTCTCCAGGATCGGCGCGGACAGGCCGGCCCCCGGCCCCAGCTCGACGAACAGCCGCCCGCCCCGGTCCAGTACGGTGCGGACGCCGTCGGCGAAGCGCACGGTGCGCCGGACGTGGTCGACCCAGTGGCCGGGGTCCGTGAGGTCGGCTCCGTCGTGGGCGACCACCGGAATCCGGGCCGGACGCCAGACCACGTCCGCGATCGCGGTTCGGAACTCGGCGAGCATCGGGTCCATCCGCGCCGAGTGGAACGCGTGGGACACCGGCAGCCGGTGCACCTTGCGGCCCTGTTCCCGTAGTGTCCGCACGGCGGCGTCCACCGCGTCCTCGTCACCGGACAGCACGGCCGAGGCGGGGTCGTTCACTGCGGCGAGGGAGACGCCCTCTGCGAGGAACGGCCGGAGCTCCTCCTCCGTCGCGGCCACCGCGGCCATCGCTCCCCCGGCGGGCAGGGCCTGCATGAGGCGGCCGCGGGCGGCCACCACGGTCGCCGCGTCGTCGAGCGACAGCAGGCCGGCGGCGTGCGCCGCGGCGATCTCGCCCACCGAGTGCCCGAGCAGCAGGGCAGGCCGTACGCCCCAGGACTCGACGAGCCGGAACAGTGCGGTCTCGACGGCGAACAGCGCCGCCTGGGTGTAGACGGTCTGGTCCAGCGCGGCCGCATCCGGGCTGTCCGGCCGGGCGAAGACCACGTCCCGGACGGACCGGTCCACGGCGCCGGCCAGCCGCTCGTCGAGCCTGGCGCACGCGTCGTCGAAGGCGGCGGCGTAGACCGGGAACCGGTCGTAGAGGGCGCGGCCCATTCCGGGCCGCTGCGCCCCCTGGCCGGGGAAGACGAACACCACGGATGCCCCGGCGCCGGCGGAGGCGGCGCCCACTGCCGTGCCCGGACCGGCCTCGCCCGCGGCGACCGTGTCCAGGCCGGCGAGCAGAGCGTCCCGGTCGGCCGCGGCGACGACCGCCCGGTGCGCGAGCAGCGCGCGGCCGGCGAGGAGTGTGCGGGCCGTACCGGGGAGCGGCACCCCCTGCTCCACGGCGGTGCGCAGCTGTGTGGCCTGGCCGGCGAGTGCCGTCGCGCTCTGTGCGGACAGGACGAACGGCAGCACGGCCGGCGCGATGTCCCCGTTCTCCTCCGGCGCGGCCGGTTCGGGGATCTGTTCCAGGATCAGGTGGGCGTTGGTGCCGCTGATGCCGAACGACGAGATTCCGGCGCGCCGCGGCCGGTCGGCGTCGGGCCAGGCCCGGCCCTCGGTCAGCAGCCTCACGGCTCCCTCGGACCAGTCGACGTGGGGGGTGGGTTCGTCGACGAAGAGCGTGGGCGGCAGATGCCCGTGCCGGATCGCCTCCACCATCTTGATCACCGCCGCGACACCGGCCGCCGCCTGTGTGTGGCCGAGGTTGGACTTCACCGAGCCGAGCCACAGCGGTCGCTGGGCCGGACGGCCGTGGCCGTAGGTCGCGATGAGGGCCTGTGCCTCGCTCGGGTCGCCGAGCGTGGTGCCGGTGCCGTGTGCCTCCACCGCGTCGACCTCGTCCGGGCCGATGCCTGAGGCGGCGAGAGCGGCCCGGATGACCCGCTGCTGGGCCAGGCTGTTGGGGGCGGTGAGGCCGTTGGACGCGCCGTCCTGGTTGATCGCGGAACCGCGGACGACGGCGAGCGGGCGATGTCCCTTGCGCCGTGCGGTGGACAGCCGTTCCAGCACCACGACGCCGACACCCTCGGAGAGCACGGTGCCGTCGGCCGCCGCGGCGAACGCCTTGCACCGGCCGTCGGCGGCGAGTCCGCGTGCCCGCGAGAACCCGGTCAGGCCGACGGGGGAGCCCATGACGGCCACGCCACCGGCGAGTGCCGTCTCGCACTCGCCCTGGCGCAGTGCCTGGGCCGCCAGGTGGATCGCCACCAGGGAGGACGAGCACGCGGTGTCGACCGTCATGGCCGGGCCCTCGAGACCGAACACGTACGACACGCGGCCGGAGGCGACGCTGCCGGCCGTCGCCGTGGTGGTGAAGCCCTCGAACTCAGCCGGTACGCGCGTCAGGTCGCCGAGGTAGTCGTGGATGGACATGCCGGTGTAGACGCCGACGGACTCGCCGCGCAGCGACGAGGGGGCGACGCCGGCCGTCTCCAGGGCTTCCCACGTGGTTTCGAGGAGCAGCCGTTGCTGGGGATCCATGGCGGTCGCCTCACGCGGCGAGATGCCGAACAGCCCGGCGTCGAAGTAGCCGGCGTCGTGCAGGAAGCCGCCCTGTCGGGCGTAGGTGGTGCCGGCCTGGTCGGGGTCGGTGCCGAGGAGGCGGTCCGTCTCCCAGCCGCGGTCGGCTGGCAGCGGGGACATGCCGTCCCGGCCTTCGGCCACGAGGTCCCAGAACTCGGCCGGTGTGGTGATCCCGCCCGGCAGGCGGCACGCCATGCCGACGATCACCACGGGGTCGTCGGACGCCGGGAGCGTGTGTTCGGGGGCGTGGAGCGCGGGCGCGGCGGCGCCGGCGGCGGACCCCTGCACCTTCTCGATCAGGTGGCCGGCCAGCTGCCGTGGTGTCGGGTAGTCGAAGATCAGCGTGGCGGGGAGCTTGACCGCGGCCGCCGCGGTCAGCCGGTTGCGCAGTTCGACCGCGGTCAGTGAGTCGAACCCGATCTCGCCGAAGCGGCTGTCGTCGAAGGAGGCATCGAGGTCGGCGATGCCGAGCACGGTCGTGACCTCTGTACGCACGAGCGCGAGGACCAGTTCGGTCTGCTCCTCGCTGGTGAGCCCGGCGAGCCGGCGGCCCAGTGCGCCCCTGGGCTCGTCGGCGCCCGCCCGCGCGGTGGGCCGTGGCGGCCGGACCAGCGTGCGCAAGAGAGCCGGAACGGTGCCGCCGGTTCCCGCCTCGGCCCGGACCGCGCCGAGGTCGAGACCGATCGGCACCAGCAGCGGGAGGCCGGCGCGGATGCCGGCGTCGAAGCCGGCCAGCGCTTCGGCGGGCGGTAGCGGACGTACGCCGCCCCGGCTCATCCGGGTCCGGTCGACGTCGGCCAGCCGGCCGGTCATTCCGGTCGCCGGGCTCCACAGTCCCCAGGCCAGCGCCACCGCGGGCAGACCGCCGGCGGCGCGTGCGGACACGATCGCCTCGGCGTATGCGTTCGCGGCCGCGTAGTTGCCCTGGCCTGCCGAGCCGAAAACGCTCGCGGCCGAGGAGAACACGGCGAAGACCTCGGGCGGGTCGTCGCGGGTCAGTTCGTCCAGCAGCCGCAGTGCCGCCGCCTTCGGTGCGAACACCCGGGCCAGGCGGTGCGGGTCGAGGCCGCTGATGACGGCGTCGTCCAGCACCCCGGCCGCGTGGATGACGCCGGTCAGCCGGTGCTCCGCCGGGACGGCGGCGAGCAGTGCGGTGAGCGCCTCCCGGTCGGTCACGTCGCAGGCGGCCACCTCGACGGACGCACCCAGGTCACCCAGTTCGGCCACCAACTCGGCCATCCCGTCGGCGTCCGCGCCGCGCCGGCCAGCCAGGACCAGCCGGCGTACGCCGTGCTCGCCCACCAGATACCGGGCCAGCAGCGCGCCGAGCACGCCGGTCCCGCCGGTGATCAGTACGGTGCCGCCGTCGGTGAAGCCGGTCGCGGCCCCGGTGAGGACGGCACGGTCCAGGCGCGGGGCCAGGACGGCGTCCTCGCGGACCGCGACCTGGGCCTCGCCGCTGGCGAGGCCCGCGGTGATCGCCCCGTCGCGGTCCCCGTCCGGCTCCATGTCGACCAGGAGGATCCGGTCCGGGTGCTCGGCCTGTGCCGACCGCACCAGCCCCCAGACCGCGGCACCCGCCGGATCCGCGACGGGGCCCGACGCCGGAACCGCGCCGCGGGTCACCACCACCAGGGGCACCGGGGCGAGCGCCGGTTCCTCCAGCCAGGCCTGCACCACCTCGAGCACCTGGCCCAGCAGCGGCAGCGGCTCGGTCTGCGCGCCGGCGCCGGGTACGACGTCCAGGACGGCGAAGTTCGGGCGGGGCTCGCCGAGTTCGTCGTCCAGCGCCAGCCGGACCACGTCGCCCGAGGTCTCGACGACGGCCTGGTGCTTTCGCGCCGTGGCCGGCGCCGACGCCGGCGCCGACGGGGGCAGCGGCGTCCAGTCGACCTGCCAGAGCGAGTCCGGCGTCCGGCCGCCCGGCTGCCCGTTCACGTCCGTGATCGGGAGTGAGACCAGTGATTCCATGGACAGCACCGGCGCGCCGGTGCCGTCCGCGGCGTCGAAGGACAGCGCGTCCGGTCCGCACGGCGCGACGCGGACGCGCAGCGCGACGGCGCCGCCGGCGTGCAGCCGGACGCCGTTCCAGGCGAACGGCAGGACGTTGCGGTCGTCCGCGCGCCGGTGGAAGGCGTTCGCGTGCAGGGCGGCGTCGAAGAGCGCGGGGTGGATGCCGAACCGGTCCACGTCGTCCCGGTGGTCGGCGGGCAGCGCGGCCTCGGCGAAGATCTCCTCACCGCGCCGCCACACGGCGGTCAGCCCGGCGAAGGCCGACCCGTACTGGTAGCCGCGTTCGGCGAGGCTGTCGTAGAAGTCGTCGACCGGCTCGGGAACGGCGCCCGGAGGCGGCCACTGGCCGAAGTCGAAGCCGCTGCCCGGCGTCTGGTCGTACGCGTCGGCCTGCAGGTGGCCGGCAGCGTGCCGGGTCCATGCGCCGTCGGCGCGGGAGCTGTGCACCTCCACCCGTCGCCGTCCGGTGGCGTCCGGCGCGCCGACGGCGACTTGCAGGCTGACGGACGCGTCCGCGGCGAGCACCAGCGGCGCCTCGATCACCAGTTCGTCGAGCACCCCGTAGCCGAGCTGGTCGCCGACCTGGATCGCCAGGTCGACGTAGGCGGTGCCGGGCACCAGTACGTTGTCCTGGATGCGGTGACCGGCCAGCCAGGGGTGGGTCGCCAGGGACAGCCGGGAGGTGCAGACCACGCCGTTGGTCTGCGGGAGTTCCACCACTGCGCCGAGCAGCGGGTGGCCGCTGGTCACCTGGCCCAGCGACTCGGCGCCCGCCGCCGTGGTCGGCATGGTGATCCAGTAGCGCTGGTGGTCGAAGGGGTAGGTGGGCAGTTCGACCCGTACCGCTCCGGCGCCCTCGGGCAGCAGGGCCTGCCAGTTCACCGGCGTGCCGCGGACGAAGACCTCGGCCGCCGAGGCGGCCAGCCGGGCCGGTCCGTCCTCGTCCCGCCGGATCGACCCGACCGCAAGCACGTCCGCGTCCAGTTCGGCCGCGGTCTCGCTGATCGACGGGAGCAGCACCGGGTGGGCGCCGAGCTCGATGAAGACCCGGTGGTCGTGGGTGATCAGCTCGCGGATGGCCGGTTCGAACAGGACGGGCTGGCGCAGGTTGCGGTACCAGTAGTCGGCGTCGAAGGGCTGTTCGTCGCGCCAGCCGGGCTCGACCGTCGAGTAGAACGGTGTGCGCGGTGCCGTGGAGGTGACGGCGGCGAGGTCGGCCAGCAGGGCGGATCGCACACTCTCCACGTAGTGGCTGTGTGAGGCGTAGTCGACCGGAATACGGCGGAAGCGGATGTCGCTGTCCGCCAGTTGCGCCGCGAGCTCGTCCAGCGCGGTGTCCTCGCCGGCGATCACCACGGACGAGGGGCCGTTGAGCGCCGCCGTCTGCAGGCGCCCTCCCCACGGCTCGATCAGGGCGCGTGCCGCGTCCTCGGGCAGTTGGATCGACGCCATTGCGCCCCCGGCGGGCAGCAGCTCGGCGATCACCTGGCTGCGCAGTGTCACCACTCGGGCGGCGTCGGCCAGGGAGAGTGCGCCCGAGACGCAGGCGGCGGCGATCTCGCCCTGTGAGTGGCCGACCACCGCGTCCGGGACCACGCCGAGCGATTCCCAGACCGCCGCCATGCCGAGCATCATCGCGAAGCACACCGGCTGTACGACGTCGACACGTTCGAGCGCCTCGGGAGCCTCGTCGCGCAGGACGTCGACCAGGGACCAGTCGACCCAGGGCTCGAACGCCTTCTGGCACTCGGCGATCCGGGCGGCGAAGACCGGCGAGGTGTCCAGCAGCTGACGGCCCATGCCGATCCACTGGGTGCCCTGGCCGGGGAAGACGAAGACGACCTTGCCGGGGCCGCTCGTGCCGGCCGACCCGGTGATCACTGCGGGCCCGGTGCGGCCCTCGGCCACCTGGGCGAGCCCCGCGCGCAGCTCGTCCCGGGTCTGGGCCACCACCACCGCCCGGTGGCTGTGCACCGCGCGTCCGGTCGTCAGCGCGTGGGCGAGGTCACCGAGGGCGGTGCTCTCGTCCACGGTGTCCCCGAGCCGCCGGCCGAGGCCGGCCAGCACGGTGGCGGTCTTGGCGGTGACGACGAACGGCAGTGCCCCGCCGTCGGCGGCCCGGCCGGCCGGGCCGGGCTCGGCCGGAACCTCCTCGAGGATCATGTGGACGTTGGTTCCGCTGGCGCCGAAGGAGGAGATGCCGGAGCGGGCCGGGCGCCCGGTGTCGGGCCACGCGCGCCCCTCGGTCAGCAGTTCGACCGTGCCGGGTGACCAGTCGACCTGCGGGGTCGGGGCGTCGACGTGCAGTGTGGCGGGCAGGTACCGGTGACGCAGAGACAGCACGGTCTTGATCACCGCCGCGACGCCCGAGGCGCCCTGGGTGTGGCCGAGGACCGACTTGACCGAGCCGAGGAGCAGGGGCCGCTCGGGGTCGCGTCCCCGGCCGTACGTCGACAGCAGCGCCTGCGCTTCGATCGGGTCACCGAGCGTGGTTCCCGTTCCGTGCGCCTCGACGGCGTCGACCTCGTCGGCGGTCAGCCCGGCGGCGTCGAGCGCGGCGCGGATAACCCGCTGCTGCGCGGGCCCGTTGGGGGCGGTGAGGCCGTTGGAGGCGCCGTCCTGGTTGACCGCGGAGCCGCGGATCACGGCGAGTATCTGATGCCCGTTGCGCTGAGCGTCCGAGAGGCGCTCGAGCAGTATCACGCCGACGCCCTCGGCCCAGCTGCTGCCGTCCGCCGCGGCGGCGAAGGACTTGCACCGGCCGTCGGGGGCGAGGCCCCGCTGGCGGGCGAATCCGACGAAGCCGCCCGGTGTCGCCATCACGGTCGAACCGCCGGCGAGTGCCATCGTGCACTCGCCCCGGCGCAGTGCCTGGCTCGCCAGGTGGATCGCGACCAGCGACGACGAGCACATCGTGTCGACCGTGACCGCGGGCCCCTCCAGCCCGAGGCAGTACGCGACCCGGCCGGAGGCGATGCCGCCGGCGCTGCCCAGCGCGCGCTCGAGGCTGAGGAAGCCCTCCGCGCCGGCGATGTCGGGTGCGTAGTCCTGGTGCACGATGCCCGCGTAGACGCCGGTGGTGGTGCCGCGCAGGCTGTCCGGGTCGATTCCGGCGTGTTCGATCGTCTCCCAGCAGACCTCGAGAAGCTGCCGTTGCTGCGGGTCCATCGCTGTCGCTTCTTGGGGTGAGATGCCGAAGAAGCGGGCGTCGAACTCGGCGGCGTCGTGCAGGAACGCGCCCTGGTCGACGTAGGTCGTACCGGGTGTGTCCGGGTCCGGGTCGTAGAGGTTGGCCAGATCCCAGCCGCGGTCGGTGGGGAATGGTGTGTAGACGTCGGCGCCTTCGGACACCACACGCCAGAAGTCCTTTGGCCCGGCGATGCCCCCGGCGAAGCGGCACCCCATGGAGACCACTGCTATCGGCTCCGAGGCCGCGGCGAGCAGCTGGCTGTTCCGCTGCTTCAGCCTGGCCGTTTCCTTGACCGACTCGCGCAATGCCCGGATGAGATCTTCCTCAGTGGTACTCACGTCGGTCAACGCTAGGGTCGCGGCGGGGCGGCCGGGATCCCTCAGCCTGACGGGCGGTGCGGCGCCAGCCGGTCCAGCAGTTCCTCCAGCAGCGCGGTCATCGCGCCGGCGGGGGCAGTGCCGTAGACGTGGTAGTCCGGCCGGACCAGAACGGACGCCGCGCCCCGGTCCCGCAGGTAGTCGAGGTAACCGCTGTCCGTCTGTTCGTCGGGTCCGATGTGGACGAGGGTGGCGCCGAGTCTGGACAGCAGGGTGCGCCGGGTCTCGCTGACGATGTCGGGTTCCTCGGTGGTGATCAGCAGGAAGCCCGCCGGGATCAGGTCGTCGAACCGGCCGGCGCCGATCACGTCACCGGCTCCGGGCTGGAGCAGTCCGGTGGCCAACGGTGTCGCCTCGGGCGGTGGCGTCCGGCGGCCGCCGCCGTTGGCCAGGATCGCCGCGTCGCGGTCGGCCGCGGCGGCGGGGTCGGTCACACAGATGACCCGGCCGAGCTTGACGGAGGCGAGGACGGCGGCCTTGGTGTGGCTGCGCCGCTCCAGCGTGTAGGTGTCGAGCAGCCGCTCGTCGGCCCGGCCGCCGAGCACCAGGTCCAGTTTCCATGCCAGGTTGCCGGCGTCGCGGATGCCCGAGCACATGCCCTGGCCGGCGAACGGTGGCATCAGATGGGCCGCGTCCCCGGCGAGGAGAACCCGGCCCTGCCGCCACTGCTGGGCCCACCGGGCATGGGACCGGTAGACCCCGCTGCGCAGCAGTTTCGCCGTCTGTGGCGTGACGCCGTGCGGTGCCAGAAGCCGCCACGCCGTCTCGGCGCTGTCCATGTCGGCGGCGGACTCCCCCGGCAGGCACATGAACTCCCAGCGCCGCCGGTCGGGTCCGCTGCCCACCAGTGTCGTCGGCCGGGCCGGGTCGCACAGCTGCAGGTTGGTCGAGGCGAACTCGCGTGTCTCGTGCAGCAGGACGTCGCACAGCAGCCACTCGAAGGAGAACCCCAGGTCGGTCATCGGCACGGCGGCCAGTTCGCGGACAACGCTGTTCGCCCCGTCGCAGCCGACCAGCCAGCCGGCCCGGAAGGTGTGGGTGGCGCCGGTTTCGTCCTCGGCGGTCGCGGTGACGTCGCCGTCGGTCTGGTCGACGCCGACGACGGTCAGGCCACGGCGCACCTCGACCGTCGGTTCGGCCGCCACCGCGGCGCCGAGAAGCCGCTCCAGCGCGGGCTGGTGCATCGTGTTGGCGTCCGGCCACCCGTACCGGCCGGTGTCGCTGAAGGCGATGTCCAGGAGGACCTGCCCGTTTGCGCCGTGCCACTGGTAGCCGGTCGCGGGCACCGAGATCCCGGGCAGGCCGGCGCCGATCCCCGCCGCCGCCAGCAGCCGGGCGGTCTCCCCGTCGAAGCTGGTGGCCCGGGGCAGCCCGAAGACCTCGCGATGCCGCTCGAGCACGATCACCCGGCGGTTCCGGCGGGCCAGCAGGCTCGCCAGCACGGCGCCGCTAGGGCCACAGCCGACCACCAGGACGTCGGCGTGCGAAGTCAAAGAGGCCATGTCCGGCGACCCTACGGATGCGCCTGGGCGCTCCGCCATCGCCCACCCGGACAGTGCGGGTGGGGGCGGCGCCGGGCAGCGGCAACCACTGTCAATGCGAGGGATCCGCGGCGGCCGGCCCTGTACCTAGCGTTGTCCCGCACGCCGTCATGGCGGCCTGGTTCGCGCCGGCGTCCAGCCTCGCGGCCGGTCCGTCGGCCCGACCGTCGAGCTGCATTGGAGAGCACCGTTGCGGGGGCATGATCACTACATCCGCCGGATCCTCGGCCGGCTCGACGCCCATCCTGCCGGCGTTCCCCTCGTACTCGGGGACGAGCCCTTCCCGGCCGAGCGTCTCGCCCGTGCGGTCCGCACGACCGCCGGGTGGATGCGCGCGGCCGGTGTCGGCTCGGGCACCTCGGTCGCCGTGCTGACCAGTCCCAACACACCGTCCACCCTGGTCTACCGGTACGCGGTGAACCTCGTCGGCGCGACGGCGGTCCACATTCGCGGGGTGAACGCCGCGGACCCCCAGGACGAGTTGGGTCCTCGCGTCCAGGCGGAGATTCTCGCCGGACTGCGGCCGAGCGTGCTGGCGGTGGACCAGGACAACCTCGACCGTGCGCGCGGGCTGCGTGCCGCGGCCGGATCGGCGTTCGCCCTCGCCGCCCCGGGTCCGTGCGGACCGGATGTTCTGGACATGAGCCGGCCCTTGGAGTCGCCGTTCGACGACGCGACGGCCGAGCGGGCGGAGATCGCCGTGGTGACGTTCACCAGCGGATCGTCGGGACGGCCGAAGGGGGTCAGCTGGCCGTTCGACGTGAAGGACGACATGGCCTCGGCGGCCGCCGGGGCCCAGCCGGCGGTCTGTCTGATCACCGGGACGCTGACCCACTCCAGCGGTTTCTCGGCCGATGACGCGATCATCGCCGGGGGCAGTGTCGTGCTGCACCACGGGTTCGACGTCGAGGCGGTGCTCCGAGCCGTCGAACGGCACCGCGTCACCCGGCTCGTCCTCGCCTCTCCGCAGGTCTACGCCCTCACCGAGCATCACGCGTTCGACGACTACGACCGCTCCAGCCTGCGCGAGGTGTTCTACACCGGGAGCCCGGCCGCGCCGGAGCGGCTGGCGGCCGCCGCCAAATCGCTCGGCCCGGTGCTGTTCCAGGTCTACGGCACGAGCGAGACCGGCATGATCAGCCTGCTCACCCCACAGGATCATCTGGACCCCGACCTGCGGCGCACGGTCGGCCGGCCCCCGGCGAACGTCCGGATCACCATCCGTGATCCGCGAGACCACGACCGGCTCCTCCCGCCGGGCGTCGCCGGCGAGATCTGCTCGTCCGGGCGCTGGGCGATGAGCCACTACTGGAACGACCCGGAGCAGACCGCGCGGACGGTCCGCGACGGGTGGGTGCGCACCGGCGACGTCGGACGGCTCGACGAGTCGGGATACCTGACCCTCGAGGGCCGCCTCGACGGCGTCCTGAAGGGTCACGGTGTCCGCATCCACCCGGAGGCGATCGAGCGCGTGCTCCTCGAACACGCCGACGTGGCTCAGGCCGCGGTGTTCGGGATCGAGGACGAGGATTTCCTGGCGCTGGTCCACGCGGTGGTGACGCCGGCGCCCGGCTGCACGCCGCGGCCGGCCGACCTGCAGGCGTACGTGACGGACGCGCTCGGTGACCGCCATGCTCCGGTGGACATCGAGGTCAGATCCGAACTGCCCCTGCTGGGATCGGCGAAGCCGGACCGGAACCTGCTGCGCGAGCAGGCGCTGGGCGCGCGGTTCTGGCACGCGTCGCTGGAGGGTGTCGACGGTGATTCCCTGCTCCGGGACAGGCTCGCCCGGCCGGGCGACGACACGGCCGGGGCACCCGCACTCCAGCGGCGGATCCCGGAATTCCCGTCCGCGGAGAACACGCTGCTCGGAGTCTGGGCGGTCCTGCTGCATCTGCTGGGCGCCGGCTCTCCGGTCGTCTTCGGGGCCGGGCCCCGGCCGCTGCTGATGGCCGTCGCGCCGGGCGAGGAGATCGGCGCCGTCCTCCACCGGGTCGAGGAAGCCGTGGCCGTCTCGGCCGGGCACGCCCGGCTGGGACCGCGGGGGCGGGCCGAACTCGACGCCGCGGCGGACACGTTGTTCGACACCGCGCTCAGCTTCACCCGTGCCGGGGGCCCGACGCCCGGCCCGGCCCGGCCGCTCACGGCCGAGCTCAGGGTGGGCCACGACGCGGGCGATCTCGTCCTGACCCTGGTCACCGACCCGCGGCGGATCGGCGCGGACTGCGCGGAACGCCTCCTCGACATGGTCCTGCGCCTGCTTGGGGCATTCCGCGAGGCGCCCGGCCGACCGGTCGCCTCGCTGGACCTCCTCGACCCGGCCATCCGCCGCCAGGTGCTGCAGGAAGGGAACTCCTCCCGGCAGGAGCAGCCCGCCGCGACACTGGGCCGGCTGTGGCAGGACGCCGCGGACGAACACGCCGGACGGCCGGCCGCGGAAGAGGCCGGCGTCACCACCTCGTACGCCGAACTCGACCGCCGTGCCGGACGGCTCGCGGCGGCCATCGCGCAGGCGGGTGCGGCGCCGGGCCGGATGGTGGCCCTGCTGTTGCCGCGGTCCCTGGATCTGATCACCGCGCTCCTGGCGACCGTCCGGACCGGCGCGGCGTTCGTCCCCATCGACCCGGGATACCCGCGGGAGCGGATCACGGCGATGCTGGAGGACTGCGACCCGGTGGCGGTCTGTACGACGGCGTCGGCCGACATCCCCTCGGCCCGTCCCTGGCCGCGCGTCCACCTGGACGGGCCGGAGGCCGGCGAGCCGGCGGGCGGGTTTCCCAGGGTCGCGCCAGACGTGGCCGATCCGGCGTACGTCATCTACACCTCCGGCACGACCGGCCGGCCGAAGGGTGTCGTGGTCACCCATGCCGGGCTGGCGAACCTGGCCGCGGCCAAACGCGAGGGCCTGGGACTGGACAGCACCGCCCGGGTCCTGCAGTTCGCCTCACCGAGCTTCGACGCGTTCGTCGCCGAGCTGTTGGGCGCGTTCACCTCGGGGGCGACGGTGGTCGTGCCGCCGCAGGGCCCCCTCGCCGGAGAACCGCTGACGGCGGCTCTGGCCGAGCGCCGGATCACCCACGCCATCCTGCCGCCGGTGGCACTGTCCAGCATGGACAGCGCCACCGGCGCACTGGCCGGGCTCCGCGGCCTGATCAGCGCGGGCGAGGAGTGCCCGGCCGAGCTGGCCGCGCGCTGGTCGCAGGGCCGCCGGATGGTCAATGCCTACGGGCCCACCGAGGTTACCGTCTGCGCCACTCAGAGCGGGCCGCTCACGGCAGACGGTCGGCCTCCGATCGGACGGCCCGTCGCCGGTGCCCGCGCCTACGTGCTCGGCCCCGGGCTGCAGCCGGTGCCACCCGGATTCCGCGGCGAGCTCTACATCGCGGGCCCCGGCGTCGCCCGGGGTTACCTCAACCGGCCCGCCCTGACAGCCGTACGCTTCGTGGCGGACCCGTTCGGCCCGCCCGGCAGCCGGATGTACCGCACCGGCGATATCGCCTCCTGGCGCGCCGACGGCATCCTGGACTTCCACGGCCGGGCCGACGACCAGATCAAGCTGCGGGGCTTTCGGATCGAGCCGCGCGAGGTGGCGGCGGTGCTCGAGGAACTGCCCGCGGTCGCCGGTGCGGTGGCCGGCGTACGCGAGGACCGTGGCGGCCGGGCCCGGCTGATCGCCTGGGTCGTGCCCGCCGACGGGGAGGCACCCATCCCCGAGCGCCTCCGGGAGCACGCGGCACGCCGGCTGCCGGAGCACATGACGCCGACCGGGTACGTCCTCGTCAGTGCCCTGCCCATGACGCCGAACGGCAAGCTGGACCTGGCCGCGCTGCCCGCGGTCGCCGAGCGGGAGAGTCCCTCGCCCGCGGCGGCGCGGCCGGCCCTGCGGACGCCGGCGGAACGCGCGCTGGCCGCCATCGTCGGGGAGCTGCTGGGCGTCACGGACGTCGGCGCCGACAGCGACTTCTTCGCGCTCGGCGGCGACAGCATGCTGGCCATCTCGCTGATCCGGCGCGCCCGCGAAGCGGGTCTGGCCCTCTCCCCCAAGGAGATCGTGGGAAACCCCACGATCGGTGCCCTCGCCGCGGTGGCCACCTCGCTGCCGTCCCCGCCCGCCCAGACGCCTCACGTGGAAGGCCGCCGATGCCCCGCCCCGTAGTCAGCCCTGAGCTCCTCGATTCGCTCGACCTCGCCGACCCGGTGCTGCACGCCGAGAACGAACTCTCCGAGGTGTGGCGCCTGCTCCGGCAGGACCGGCCCCACTACTGGCATCCGGCGCAGGGGGACCGTCCCGGCTTCTGGGTCTTCACCCGCTACGCCGACGCGATGACGGTCTACCGGGACAAGGAGCACTTCACCACCGAAGGCGGCAACGCGCTGGCGACCCTGCTGACCGGCGGCGACTCGGCGTCCGGCTCGATGCTCGCGGTGACCGACGGCGACAAGCACACCCAGCTGCGCAACGTGCTCAACGCGGCGTTCTCCCCTCGCCGGCTCAAGACCATCCGCACGGCGATCCGGCGGACCATCGACGACCTGATCCGGGCGGCGATCGACAAGGGCGAGTGCGATTTCGTCCACGACGTGTCCGCGAACGTCCCGCTGGGTGCGATCTGCGGCCTGATGGACGTGCCCGAGGCGGATCGCCGCTATCTGCTCGGGCTCACCTCGCACGCGTGGAGTTCCGACTACGCGGACGCCCCGCCGCAGGAGAGCTGGCAGGCCAAGAGCGAGATCCTGCTCTACTTCGCCGACCTGGCGCACACCCGGCGCGGCAGTGACGCCGACGACGTGGTCAGCCTGCTGGCCAACTGCCGTATCGGTGGTGGGCCGTTGAGCGACGCCGACCTGATGTCCAACTGCTACGGGCTGATGATCGGCGGCGACGAGACCGGACGGCATGCCATCTCGGGCGGTCTGCAGGCACTGATCGAGTGGCCGGACCAGTGGCGGGCGCTCAAGGAGGGCACCGTCGGCCTCGACACCGCCGCCAACGAGGTGCTGCGCTGGACCGTGCCTTCGCTGCACGGCGGACGCACGGCGTCCGGGGACACCGTGGTGAACGGCCAGCCGGTCAAGAAGGGCGACATCGTCAGCGTCTGGATCTCCTCGGCCAACCGGGATCCCGAGGTCTTCGCCGACCCGGACCGCTTCCTCCTCGACCGCACGCCGAACAAGCATCTGACCTTCGCCTTCGGCTCGCACCTCTGCCTGGGGCACACGCTGGCACGCATCGAAGTGGAGGAAATCCTCGACTCGTTGCGCACGCTCGTGTCGTCCGCGGAACAGACCGGGCCGGAGCGGTGGATCTACTCCAGCATCCTGCACGGCATGAGCTCCCTGCCGGTCACGCTGACGCCCGAGCCGGCGTGAACCGCGTCGCCATCGTCACCGGATCGGCCCGGGGCATCGGTGCCGCGGTGGCCGGCAGGCTGGTCGGGGACGGCATCGACGTCGCCGTCCTCGACAGGGATGTGACGGCCGCGCAGAACACGGCCGCCGGCCTGGTCCGGGCGGGCGGCCGCGCCAGGGCCATCGGGGTCGACGTGAGCGACGCCGACTCGGTCAGCACGGCGGTCGACGAAGTCGTCGACCGGTTCGGTCCGCCCTGCATCCTGGTCAACAACGCCGGCATCACCCGGGACAACATGGTCTTCTCCCTCTCGCCGGCCGACTGGGACCTGGTCATCAACGTGAACCTGCGCGGCACATTCCTGATGACGCACGCGGTCGCCGAGCACATGGCCAAGCTCGGCTGGGGACGCGTGGTGAACCTGTCGAGCATCGCCGCGGTCGGCAACGCCGGCCAGGCCAACTATTCGGCGGCGAAAGCCGGAATCGAGGGCCTGACCAAGACGCTGGCCCTGGAACTCGGTCCGCTGAACGTCACAGTCAACGCCGTGGCGCCCGGCTACGTGGCCACCGAGATGACCGCGGCCCTGGCGGCGCAGGCAGGCCGGACGGTTGAGGAGCACCAGGCGCAGGCCGCGGCGACGATCCCGCTGCGCCGGGTCGGCCGGCCGCAGGACATCGCCGACGTCGTGGCCTTCCTGGCGAGCGACCATGCCTCGTTCGTGTCCGGCCAGATCATCCATGTCGCCGGCGGACCGGTCTGCTGACCGGCTCCTCCGCCCGACTGCGAACACCGAACACCGAACACCGAAGGAGACTGCCCCCTGTGACCACCGTGCTCCTGCTCAACGGGCCCAACCTCGGGATACTCGGAGACCGCGAACCGGAGATCTACGGCTACGACACCGTCGACGACATCGCGAAATCCGTCGCCGACGAGGTGGCCGAGGCCGGCTGGCAGGTCGTCCCGATCCAGGACGACCACGAAGGAGGCCTGGTCCAGGCGGTGCACGCGCACCGCAGGTCGACCATCGGCGCGATCGTCAACCCCGGCGCGCTCATGATGGCCGGGTGGAGCCTGCGCGACGCGCTCGCCGCCTATCCCGCGCCGTGGATCGAGGTGCACCTGAGCAACGTCTGGGCCCGTGAGCGCTTCCGCCACGAATCGGTCCTGGCCCCGCTGGCCAGCGGGGTCGTCGTGGGTCTCGGCGCGTTCGGCTACCGCCTGGCCGCCCGGGCGCTGCTGGAGCTGTGCGGCCCCGATCCCACGCACCGGAGCTAGGGAGGCACCCGCGATGCCGGAGTCATCGGCGCAACTGAAGGCCTGGCTACGCCGCTTCAGCCCGGCCGGGGACGCGATGTCCTCCCTCGTCTGCCTGCCGCACGCGGGCGGATCGGCCAGCTTCTTCTTCCCGCTCGCGCGAGCGCTGGCCCCCGAGGTCGACGTACTGGCCGTTCAGTACCCGGGCCGGCAGGACCGCCATCACGAGCCGAGCATCGGCAACGTCCCGGAACTGGCCGACCGGATCACCGACGCGGTGCGGCTCATGGACGACCGGCCGTTCGCCCTGTTCGGACACAGCATGGGGGCGCTGCTGGCGTACGAAGTCGCCCTGCGGCTGGCCGCCGACGGGCTGCCCGCACCGTCCCGCGTGTTCGTCTCCGGGCGCCGGGCGCCGTCCCGGTACCGGGACGACCGGTTCCACCTGTCCTCGGACAGCGACGTCCTCGCCCATCTGCGCCGGCTCGGCGGTCCCGGTTCGACGGCACTCGACGACCCGGAGATCCGGGCCATGGCCCTCCCCCTCATCCGCAACGACTACCACGCGGTGGAGGTCTACCGGCACGATCCGTCCGCCGTCCTGAACTGCCCGGTCACCGTACTCACCGGCGACCGCGACGCACTGGTGAGCCCGGACGAGGCGCACGCCTGGGCCGGGCACACGACCGGGCCGACCGACGTGGTGACACTGCCCGGCGGTCATTTCTACCTGGCCGACCAGAACGAGCAGGTCGTGGATCTCCTTCGCCGGCGGCTCGCGGCCGTCACCGCGCAGGAGACACCGCATCTGCGGTGAGGACGGTGAGGAGCGCACGGTGCCGCGGACCCGCCCGCGGGCCCGCGGTCTTCGAGCCCGGCGGCCTCCTCTCCCTGCGTCATCTGCGGGGCGGTGAACCGTCGTTGACGTCCCAGAGGGTCTGCACGGCCGGGCTGGAGCCGCGTACCGTGGGTCCGTCTCCGTCAGGTTCTCAGTACTGTATTGCCACTGTATTGCCGTTCCTTCGACCGTCGACCCGCCGAACCTCTGGAGGAGTCTTGTCCGTTCTTGTCATTGGTG
>NZ_BAABCQ010000106.1:0-27258 GCF_039539045.1 Streptomyces marokkonensis | reverse complement strand
TCGCCAGCGTGGTCCTCGTCGGTGCCGTCGCCGTGGCCATCGGCTTCCGCTCCACGAACGCCACGGCCCTGGAGTGGATCGCGACTTTCGGACTGCTCACGCTGGTCTCCCTGGCCCTCACCTGGATCGCCGTCGGCATGGGCCTGGCCAGTCCGAACGCGGAGGCGGCCAGCAACAACGCGCTTCCGCTGATCCTCCTGCCGTTCCTCTCCAGCGCCTTCGTCCCCATCGACGCGATGCCGGGCTGGTTCCAGCCGGTCGCCGAGTACCAGCCCTTCACACCTGCCATCGAGACCCTGCGCGGACTCCTCCTCGGCACGGAGATCGGCCACAACGGATGGGTTTCGGTCGTCTGGTGCCTGGGCCTGGCCGCGCTCGGGTACCGCTGGGCGGTGTCGTTGTTCAACCGCGACCCGAAATGAGCGCACGGGCCGCCTCCCGCAACTCGTCGCGCCCGAGGGCGGCGTACTCCGACACTGCGTCGGCGTACGCCGCCCCGTCGGCGTCCTCGGCCGCCTTCCGGGCTCGGGTCGCCGACATCGTCGGCTGGAACTCGCGTAGCACCCGCAGCCGTTCGGCCAGCGCGATCATCCGTACACCGGCGGTGTCGCCCGACGCCAGAGCCGCCATGCCGAGAGCGTGCAGAACCGTCCCGAACACGGGGAGCTCCATGGAGGAGCCGTCCGGGCGGGAGAGCATCGTCCGCAGCCGCTGCCCCAGCCGGTCGACCGGCTCTGCGACGAGTTCGAGACGGCCGGCGTGTGCGTGCGCCGTCACCGCCGCCGACTGGATCTCCAGGGCCCACGGGTCGCTCCAGGGGTCACCGCCGTGCATCGAGCCTGCCGCGGGCATCCGCTCCACGGCGCCGCGCCACAGTCCGAGCCCGGCCTCCGTCAGCCCGCGGGTGAGTGCGATCTCCGCCCGCCCGCCGAGGTCGGGGCTGTAGAAGTCGTCCTGCTGAGCAGTGCCGTCCTCCTCGGCCTGACGCAGCCAGTACTCGGCCTCGTCCGGGTCACCGCGCTGCAGGCAGGCGAGTACGAGACCCCAGCGGATGCCGATGTAGTCGTGCTCGTCACCGAGCCGCGGAAGCGTTGCCAGCGCCGCCTTCAGATGTCCGTACGCGGCCTCGCCCTGCCCCGCCTTCAGGTACAGCTCGCTGAGCCGGGAGTGGCCCATGACCTGCGTGGCCGGGTGATCGGCCGGCGTCAGCGCGGCGATCATCCGGCGGGCCGAGGCGAGTGCGCGGTCGAGGTCGTGCTCGGACTCCCAGACGTAGCTGGCGACACACTCGGCGATGCCCGCGACCAGGGGTCGCTCGCTGCGGCAGAGTTCGCGCAGCACTTCGTAGTCGGGCGGCACCATCTCGGGGACCGCGCTCAGCACGACCGCGGTGGCTCGCAGCAGCGTGTCCGGTGGCGCCGGGGGCAGCCGTCGGAGGGTGACGAGGTGGCGTACGACGTGCGGGCCCTGGCCCATGAACAGGCTCGCCGTGCACAACACCGCGGCGGCCCTGGCGACTTCGACGTACTCGGGCTCGGGACGGTAGTGCGACAGGGGTGGGCCGGTGTCGGCGGCGAGCGCGGCGAGACGGGGATAGTTGGAGTCGGTGGACCACAGGGCGGCGAGGACCGCGGTGAGGGCGGCGGTGGCGGGGCCGTCCGCACGGGCCAGGGCGTGCCGCAGGGCCAGCACGAGATTGTCCTGTTCGCCTTTGACCGACTGCCAGGTGGGCAGCGATCGCGGGCCGGAGAGCCAGTCGTGATGCGCGACCCCGAAGTCCCGCGCCCAGGTGAGGAACCGGCCGACGGCCTCCTCGTCCTCGCCCGCCTCCGCACGGCGTACCGCGCTGAACTCCCGTACGGTCTCCAGCATCCTGAACCGGACCCCGGCCGGGGTGTCGACGACGGCGAGCAGTGACTGATCGGCCAACTGCTCCAGGAGGAACAGCGCCTCCTCGCCCAGCACCTGCTCCGCCGCCTCTCCGGAGATGCCTCCGGGGAAGACGGACAGCGTGCGCAGCGCCGCCCTGGCGTCCTTCGCGAGCAGGTTCCAGCTCCACTCCACCACCGCGTGCAGCGTGCGGTGGCGCTCCGGTACGTCCCGCGCTCCGCCGCGCAACAGCGCGAAACGGTCGCCCAGGCGGCGGGCGATCTCCGGCACCGACAGCACCCGTACCCGTGCCGCGGCCAACTCCAGGGCCAGCGGCAGCCCGTCGAGGTGGCGGCACAGGTCGGCCACCGCGCCCGGTGGCAGCTCCACGCCCGGCCGGGCGGCCCTGGCCCGCTGGGTGAACAGCTCGACCGAGGTGTCCAGGCCGAGTTCGGGAAGCGCGTACGCCGCCTCCGAGGTGAGTCCGAGCGGAGCCCTGCTGGTGGCGAGCACCCGCAGGTCCTTCGAGGACGAGACCAGAGCCCGTACGAGGTCGGCGGCGCCCCGGACGACCTGTTCGCAGTTGTCGAGCACCAGCAGAGCGGGCCCGGAGCCGAGCACGCCGAGGATCCCGGACACCGGGTCGGCCGGGACGTGGCCGCTCACGACGCCGTGCCGCCCCTCTCCCGCGCCGATCGCGGACGCCACGTCCGCGGCCACGTCGTCGTCCTCCGTGACGCCGGCGAGCGGCACGAAGTACACCGCACGCTGCTCGGCCCCACGGCTGACGGCGTGCGCGAGCCGGGTCTTGCCGAGCCCTCCGGGGCCGACGACGGTGACGGCGCGCGAGGCGCGCAGCAGCCGCCGCACCGCCGCGATGTCCTCGTCCCGGCCGAGGAGCGGGTTCGGTTCGTGCGGAACACCGTGCCTGACCGCAGCCGCATCGCCGCGCAGCAGCTCGCGCTGTACCGCCTTGAGCCCGGTGCCCGGATCCGTACCGAGCCCGTCGCGCAGTTCACGGCGGTACGCCTCGTACCGGGTCAACGCAGCGGACGGACCCGCGGTCGCCGCCTCGGCGCGCAGCAACTCGGCGAGCACCTCCTCGTCACGCGGATGCTCGGCGGCGACCACGGCCAGCGGCCCGGACGCCTCCGCGTGCCGCCCGAGGCGGGCGAGCGCGAGTGCCCGCGCGCGTACGAGCGCGTCGCGGACGGGGGCGCGTTCGGCGCGCAACGCGGCCACGGGGTCGTCGGTGGCGCCGGTTCCGTCCGGGGTGCCCTCCCACAGCGCGAGTCCGGCCTCGGCCGCGGCCAGCGATCGCGCGTGGTCCCCGGCTCTGGCCCGCTCCGCGCTCGCGGCGGCGCGCAGCAGCAGGGCGGAGGTGTCGACCCGGTCCTCGGCGAGGGTGAGCCGGTATCCGGTCGACGTGCTCGCGAGGACATCGGCGCCCAGTTGGGCCCGTGCCCTGGACACGAGGACCTGCAGCGCCTTTCCCGGTCGCTCCGGCAACTCGTCCGGCCACAGGCCCGCCACGAGGCGCTCGGTCGTGCAGCCCGTGCGCACATCGCCCGCGAGCAGCGCGAGGAGGCCGCGGAGCCGGGGCGCGGTCACCTCGTGTCCGAGATAGGCGACACGCGGCAGCAGGGTCAGGTCGGTGGTCACGCGTGAAGATTAGGGCCTGTCCGGCGGATCATGCTCACGGCAGGTGGGTCCCGGAGCCTGTTCGCCGGACGCTTGACGGCTTCCCCCGTCCGCATGACCGGTGGCCGCGACGCCGCGGCGGAGCGCCTCACTCGGCGGGCCGACTCGACCATCGCGTGTGTCGCCGTCAGGTCCTCGTGCCGCCGGCGGGCCCCGGGCCTTCCCCGGACAACGGCGCCGCGTCACACCCTTGACACGGTCACGACGATCGCTTGTATGGTCTAGTCCAACAGAACTCGCCGCTCCGCTTCCGGAGTTGACCTGCGCAGGGGCTCGCATTCCCCTGCCAGGACGGCGATCACGCGTCACCTTCGTGCCTCTTGGCCCCACCACGAGAGGCCGTACTCGGTGCGTGCGGCCATCCCCACACATGACCGCACGTGCCGTGGGACGGCCCGATGAAGGAGTTCCGCATGCACACCAACCGGAAGACGGCTGCCCTGATCGGCGCGGCCCTCGCCCCCGTCATCGCCGTCAGCCTCCCCGCCGCCTCGGCGAGCGCGCACGGCTACATCTCCGATCCGCCCAGCCGCCAGGCCCAGTGTGCCGCGGGCACCGTGTCCTGCGGGGACATCACCTACGAACCCCAGAGCGTCGAAGGCCCCAAGGGCCTCACCAGCTGCAGCGGCGGCAACAGCCGTTTCTCGGAGCTGGACGACGACAACAAGGGCTGGGCCGTCACACCGGTGCCGAAGAACACCACGTTCTCGTGGCGGCTCACCGCGCAGCACGCCACCAGCACCTGGGAGTACTACGTCGGTGGTCAGCGCGTCGCGCTGTTCGACGACGGTGGTGCCAAGCCGGGTGCAGTGGTGAACCACCAGGTCGACTTCGGTGGCCTGACCGGCGGGCAGAAGGTGCTCGCCGTCTGGAACGTCGCCGACACCGACAACGCCTTCTACGCCTGCATCGACGTCAAGGTCGGCGGCTGACGGACGAGTCGCGGAAGGGGAGCGACGAGGTGTTCCCCGGCAGCAATCCCTTCTACTCCTACAGCGATCTCACCGCCGCACTCGACGCCTGTCCCGGTTTCACGAACACCGGCAGCGGTCTCGGCTGCTGAGGGCGCGTCACGCACGATGAGCGGCCCGGGCCGCCGTCCCGGACCGGCCGGCTCTAGCCGATGAGCGCCTGCCTGATCTGCCGAGTGGTCTGTGCGGCGACGCCGGGGTTGGTGGCGGCGTAGGAGACGTAGGCGTTCAGGCCCGTGGCCAGGGCCCAGCCCCGGCCACGGGTCCAGGTGGCGTCATCCACACCGAGCGCGGCACGGAAGGCGGTTCGGGGCACGGCCGACATCAGCGCGAAGGCGATGGTCAGGTCGCAGGCCGGGTCGCCGATGCCGAGCCCGCCGAAGTCGATCACCGCACTGAGACGGCCACCGGTGGTGAGCAGGTTGCCGGTGTGGAAGTCACCGTGGAACCAGACGGGAGGACGGCCCCACCCCGGGGCGCCGAGCGCCGCGTCCCAGAGCTCGGTCATGGCGGCCTTGTCGAACGTGCCGCCGACCTCCGTGATGGCGGCGCGCGTCGCCTCGTCCCGGGCGGCCAGCGGATGGACGGTGGGGTCGTCGACGAGGCCCCGGACCGCGGCGGCCTCCTCGGGCTCGAACCGCTGAAGGGCGGCCAGGAAACCGGCCAGTTCGAGGGCGGTCTCCGAGGAGTCGGACAGTGCGTCGACCGTGGCCACCTCTCCGTCGAGCCAGCGGGTCACCGCCCACGGCCAGGGATAGCCGAGACCGGGTTCCCCCACCGCCACCGGGACCGGGACGGCCAGAGGCAGGTGCGGGGCGAGCCGGGGCAGCCATTCGAGCTCCTTCCCGGCCTGCCCGATGGCGCCGGCGTGGCGGGGCAGCCGGACCGTCAGCTCCTCGCCCAGCCGGTGGATCACATGGTCGGAGCCGGCCTGCTCCAGCGGCCGCAGGGGCAGCCGCGCCCACTGCGGGAACTGTGCGTCGACCAGGCGTCTGACCAGTGAGGTGTCGATCGAGGGGCGGCCCGGGATGCTCACGGTTGCCAAGAACGGCTCCTGGAGTCGGCCCGCTGCGTGCGACGGGCGGTCCCACCCATCACAGTGCCTCGCACGCACCCCTGTCGACCGAATTCCCCCGCCCCTCGTCCCGTTCGTCCGCCTCGTGCGGAGCGACGGACGTCAGTTGTCCATGGACTCGGCCAGGGAACGGGGGCGCAGATCGGTCCAGTTGGACTCGACGTACTCCAGGCAGGCGTCCCGGGTGTTCTCCTCGAAGACGGTCGTCCATCCCCCGGGCACCTCCGCGAACGACGGCCAGAGCGAGTGCTGGCCCTCGTCGTTCACCAGGACGCGGAAACGGCCGTCGACGTCGTCGAAGGGATTGGTGCTCATACGCGGCGCCTCCCGGTCAGTTAGGTTAGGCTTACCTGACTGACGTGAGCTTAGCGTTCCCGCTTTCCGCTCCACAAGGAGGCGTTCATGACGTCGGGGGAAGATGCCTTCGCCGCCTTCGGGCTGCCCGGAGCGCCCGGCACCGAGGACTTCTGGGCGACTGCCAGGACCCCCGCGTCGGTCGGCGACGGCGGCGGCTGGACGACCCTGTTCCTGCGTCGCGGGTCCGAGGCGGCGAGCGTCGGCTTCGAGAGCTGGTCGCAGCCGGTGCCCCTGCGACAGTGGGGCGACACGGACTGCTGGTACGCCGAGGTGCGGATGCCGGCGCGGTTGCGGGTCACGTACCAGTTCCTGGTGGGTGACGCGGCGTACGCGGACCCGTTGAATCCGGTCGGTGCGGGCGGTGACCGGTCCATCGCCGCGACCCCGGACGCCCCGGCCCAGCCGCACTGGCCGCTCGTCGGCGCCGGCACCGAGGCCGTACTGCCCCTGCCCCGCACGCGGATCCGTTGGAGCAGCGAGCGGCTCGGCGGGCGGCGTACCGTGCGGGTCCACCCGGCGGGCGGCGGTGGACCGGTGGTCCTGCTGCTCGACGGGGACGACTGGCTGTACCTGCACCCGGCGATGGCGGCGTTCGACTCGGCCGTCGCGAGTGGTGCGGTGCCGCCGGTCACGCTCGTCTTCCTGCCGGCCCGGGACAGGAAGGCCGAGTTCGGGTGCCGGCCCGGGCTGTGGGAGGCGGTCCGGGACGAACTCCTGCCGCTGGTGGCGGAGTCCGGCGTGCCCGCCGGCCGGGACCGGCTGGTGGTCGCCGGACAGAGCCTGGGCGGACTGAGCGCGCTGTACGCGGCGCTGGAGTTCCCGGGCCTGGTGTCACGCGTCGCCGTGCAGTCCGCGTCGTCGTGGTGGACACCCGGCGCCGCGGACCTGGCCGACCCGTTGGGCGGACCGGTCGGCGGCGTCCTCGCCGCGCGCCTGCGCGGGCGGCCCGACCTGTCCGGTCTCCGGGTCGCGTTCGACGCGGGGGAACACGAGACGCGGATGCTCCCCCACTGCGGCCTGGTGGAGGCCCTGACCGAACGGGCGGGTGCCACCGTGCGGGTGTCCCGGTCGGCGTCGGACCACGACCGGGCGGGCTGGCGGCACGCCCTGCTCAGAGATGTGGCCTGGGCACTCGGGTAGGAGGCTGACCACCCGGCCACCGACCCATCAGTCACCGGGCCACGGCCAGGCAGTAGGCCTCGTCGGTGGCGAGGAGGTTGCGGTGCGTGTCCTCGGCGGTGATGACGCCGTCGTCCAGGACGAGGACCCGGTCGGCGGCGTCCAGGAGGGCCGGGCTGCTGGTGATCACCAGGGTGGTGCGGCCCCGGCGCAGCTTCGCGATGTTGCGCGCGACGAGTTGTTCGGTGACCGCGTCGACGGCCGTCGTCGGATCGCGCAGGACGAGGACGTCGGCGTCGGCGGCCAGGGCACGGGCCAGGGACAGTCGTTGGCGCTGGCCACCGGAGAGGTTGGCGCCGCGGTCGCGTACGGCGTAGTCGAGTCCTTCGCGGTGCAGGGCGACGACGTCCGTCAGCATGGACGCCTCCACGGCCTCCGGGAGCATCCGGCTGGTGCCCGACGGGTCGATGTTCGTGCGGAGGGTGCCGGCGAAGATCTCCCCGTCGTACGGGTTCACCAGCAGGTGCTCGCGGGCCGCCTCGAACGACAGGTCCGCGAGGGCCCGGCCCCCGACCCGCACCACCCCCTCGTACGCGTGGGGCGGGACGTTCAGGGCCAGGACCGACGCGAGGTCGGCCGCCGCGCGCGGCTGGTAGGCGGCGATCGCCACGAGCTCGCCGGCCGTCACCCGGAACCGCACCTTGCGCAGGGCCCCGTGCCGGACGCAGTCGACTTCGAGGCCGCCGCCCTCGGCCGGCCGCTCCGGCCCCGGGGCCGTCATCGGCGGCGCGGTCAGGACCAGCGCCATCCGCTCGGCCGACGCGCGCGCGATCATCACGTACTTCGGCATCTCGGAGAAGAGCTTGAGCGGCTCCATGATGAACTGCGCCAGGCCCACGGCCATGACGAGTTCACCGATGTCGATCTGCCCGCCGAACGCCAGCCGGCCCGCCGTCAGGGTCACGGCGACGGCGAGGACCGCGTTGAGGGCCAGCGCGGTGCCCTCGTACACACCGTTCACCCTGGCGACCGTGACCGCTTGGCGCTTCGCCTCCGTGCTGACCCTCCGGTAGGACCGGAACGCCGCGTGGTTGCCTCCGAAACCGTGCAGCGGACGCAGGCCGGTGATCAGGTCGGCGACCTTCGCGCCCGCCCGTGCCACCCGGGCCTGCTGTTCGCGGGTGCTGGAGCCGATCCGTCTGGACATCACGCTCAGGACCGACAGGATCGCGACGGTTCCCACGATCACCAGCAGGCCGAGCCGGACGTCGGCCAGGCCCAGCGCGAGGGCCGCGATCACCACCGCGACCAGCGAGCTGATCAGCAACGGCACCACCTCGATGATGTCGGCGGTCTGATCGGCGTCCTCGGTGGCGATGGTCAGTACCTCGCCCGACTTGAGATCGACGTCCCGGGCCACCGGCTGGAGCCCGCAGGCCGCGACCCGCACCCGCCAGCGGTGAGCCTCGGTCGTGTTGGCGTCCTGCAGGACGCGCATACCGAACCGCCACGACAGCGACACGGTCGTGATGATCACGGCCAGCGCGGCGATCGAGACGCCGAGGGCCTCGGGACTCCGGTCGCGCATGGTGTGTTCGACGATCAGACCGAGGGCGATCGGGAAGGCGGTCTCACCGGCCTGGTACAGGCCCATGAGGACGGTGCCCCGGACCATGGCGCCGACGTTGCGGCGCAGGGCGGTGCGGAGGATGTCGGACCCCGGTCGGGGCCGCTGCGGGTCAGGAGTCGTCATCGAGATGGCGGGCAATCGCTTCCGGGGTTCGCAGGGTCAACAGATCGCGGATCGTGATCACAGGACCGTACTCCCGGCGGAGCAGTCCGGTCAGCCGCACCGCCGACATGGAGTGCCCTCCGAGGGAGACGAAGTCGCTCACCGCGCTCACCTCGTCGTCGTCCAGGTCCAGTGCCTCGGCGAAGAACTCGCACACCACGGTCTCGGTCCCGGTCCGCGGGCCCCGCTCCCCCGCCGTACTCAGCGCGCCCAGCGGCCTGGCCTCCGGCAGCGCCCCGGTGTCGGCCTTCCCGTTCACGGTCAGTGGGATGCCGTCGACCTGGGCGTAGTGCGTCGGGCGCAGGAAGTCCGGCAGGGCCGCGCCCACTTCGGCCGCGACCGCCGCCAGGTCGGCGCCGTCCAGCACGAGGTAGGCGGCCAGCCGGTACGCCCCCTCGACCCGCGGATCGGGCTGGGCCACCGCGGCTGCGAACCGCACCGCCGGATGCGCCGCGAACGCGGCCTCGACCTCGCCCGGTTCGACCCGGTGCCCTCTGATCTTGACCTGCCGGTCGGTGCGGCCCAGGTACGCCAGGTTCCCGTCGGGCCGCCGGACCACCAGGTCCCCGGTGCGGTACATGCGCCCGCCGGGTGCGCCGTACGGGCACGCGACGAAGCGGTGCGCGGTCTGCGCGGTCTGTCCGAGGTAGCCTCGCGCGATGCCGATGCCCGACACGTACAGCTCGCCGGGGACCCCGTCCGGCAGCGGCCTCAGCCACGGGTCCAGCACGTACACGTCCGTGTTGTCGATCGGGACGCCCACGACCGGGTCCTGGCACTCGAAGGTGCCGACTCCGAGGGTGTTGATGGTGTACTCGGTGGGGCCGTACAGGTTGTAGCCGGCCGTCCCCTCGGTGCCGGCGAGCCGCCGCCACAGCGCCGGGGTGACGGCCTCGCCGCCCAGCAGCACCAGCGCGGGCCGGTGTGCCGGGTCGTCGAGCAGTCCCCCGGCCACCAGTTGCCCCGCGTAGGTCGGGGTCACGTTGATCACGTCGATCCCGTGCGTAAGGCAGTACTCGACCAGGCGGGGCGCGTCACGGCGCAGCTCCTCGTCGCAGATGTGCACCTCGTGGCCGTCGGCGAGCCACAGCAGCTCCTCCCAGGACATGTCGAACGCGAACGACACGGTGTGCGCGATCCGGAAGGTCCGGTGGCCGTGCTCCGCCAGCACCGGTTCGAAGATCCGCCGCTGGTGGTTGACCAGCATGTTGGTGAGTCCGGCGTACTCGGTCACCACACCCTTGGGTTTCCCGGTCGATCCGGAGGTGTAGATCGTGTACGCGGGGTGCCGCAACCGGTCCGGGTCGCCCGGCGCGAACGTCACGAACGGCTCGGCCTCGGGCAGCGGGCGGTCCAGCTCGATCAGGTCGCCGGTCAGCCGGGGTGACACGGCGCTGACGGTGAGGGTCACGTCCGGGCGGGCGTCCGACAGGATCGCGGCGATCCGCTCGTCCGGGTGGTCCAGTTCCAGCGGCACGTAGGCGGCTCCGACGCGCAGTACGGCGAACAGCGCCACGATCGAGTCGAGGGAGCGCGGGAGCGCGAGGCCCACGTTCGTCTCGGGCCCGACGCCGCGTCGGGCCAGTACCCCCGCCACCGCGCGGCTGCGGTCGCGGAGCCCGGCGAAGGTCATGGTCGAGCCGTCGGCGACCAGCGCGACTCGCCCGGGATCGCGGTCCGCCGCCCGGTCGAAGCGGTCGACGACGGTGTCCGTGCCGATGTCGGCGCGTTCGGCGGGTCCGGGCTCGGGGCCCAGTCCCCGCAGTGTGCCCACCGGTCCGGTCGACCGGGCCAGGTCGTCGAGTACGCGCAGGTAGTCGTCGAGGAGGCGACGGGCGTTCCCGGTGTCGCCGTCCCGGTACTCCAGTTTGACGGTGAGCTGTTCGCCGGGTGTGACGACCCAGGTGAACGGGTAATGGGTGGAGTCGTCGGCCTGTACGGAGGTGATGCCGTGCCTGGCGTTCATCTCGGCGAAGGCGTCCGGATCGAGGAAGTTCTGCAGCACGAACAGGTTGTCGAACAAGGTGTCGTGCCCGCCGGCCCGCTGGATCTCGCCGAGCCCGAGGTGCTCGTGCTCCATGGCCTCGACCCTGGCCGCCTGTACGGCCGTCAGGTACGCGCGGACCGTGTCGTGGGGCCGTGCCCGCGTCCACACGGGCACGGTGTTGAGCAGTACGCCGACGACGCCGGAAAGGCCCTCTCCCTCGCGGCCGGAGACGGTCACACCGAACACGGCGTCGGCGCGGCCCGTGCGGGCGCCGAGGAGGAGGCCGAACGCTCCGGTCAGCACCGAGTTCAGCGTGACGCCGTGCGCCCCGGCCGCTTCCCTCAGCAGGTCCGACCGCGCGCCGGACAGCGTCTGGACGAGTGCGCGTGGCAGGTCGTCGGAGAGTGACGGCGCCGGTCCGGCGAGCAGGGTCGGGCCGGGGAGACCGGCCAGGTGGTCCGCCCAGAAGCGCTCCGATGCGGCCGGGTCCCTGGCGTCGAGGGCGCGGGCGTACTCCTCGAAGCCCGGCGTGGCCGCGACAGCCGCCGGCAGCGGCTCACCCGCGAGGGCGGTTCGACAGGTGTCGAAGAGGTCCCTCAGCACGATCTCGCGGGACCAGCCGTCCCAGAGCAGCAAGTGGTGGCTGAGGAGCAGGCCGTCGCGGTCGTCGGGGCGGCGCACCACGGTCATCCGGATGAGCGGTGGCTCAGCGGGGTCGAAACCCGTGGCGCGGTCCCGGGCGCGCAGGGCGTCGACTTCCGCGTCCGTCGCGAGGTCGACCGTGCGGACGTGGACCCGTCGGCCGGGGCCGAGGACCTGAACGGGGTTGCCGTGGTCGTCGGTGGTGAAGCCGGCGCCGGCGGCCGGGTGCCGTGCGATCACGTACGCCATTGCCTCGGACAACGCGTCGGTGTCCAGGCGGTGTTCGAAGGCGAAGTAGCTCTGCGCGACGTAGTGTCCGGCCGGGCCCGCCATCTGGGCCTGGAAGTACAGGCCCCGCTGGAGAGGGGTGACCGGTGCCGTGCGCTCGGCCGTCGCGGAGGCGTCCGCGACGCGTTCCAGCGCGCCGAGCCAGTACTCGGTGATCTCGTCGGGGATGCCCTCGGCGAGGGTGAAGGCGGCGTGCAGGCTTCCGGTGCCCGCGTCGGTCCACGCGTTGACCTCGACGGCGTACGGGCTGCCCTGGTCACCGCCGGCGAGGCGCGGTGCCTGGGACTCTCCGCCCCGGCCGAGGTAGTTGAACAGCACCTGGGGGCGGGCGGTCAGCAGCGGCGCCGTCTGCGGGTTGAGGTACCTGAGCCCGCCGTAGGCGACGTGCGCGCGCTCGTCCGGCTGGCGTTCGGCGATCTCGTGTGCCGCCGCGAGGGGATCGGTGTGCGGTGTGAGGCGTACGGGCGCGATGGAGGTGAACCAGCCGACCGTGCGGGTGTAGTCGTGGTGCCCGAGGACCGGGACCCGGCCGTGCCGCTCCAGCTCGATCGCGAGATCGGTGGGCGACGGCTGGACCCGGGTGAGCGCGGTGCGCAGCGCGCCGCACAGCAGCTCGGTGAGACCGACACCGAGTGCGGTGGGCGCGGTCCGCGTCACCTGTTCGGTCACTCCGGGCGGGAGCACGGCCGTGATCTCCCGCAGGGGGCCGGCCGAGGGCAGCGGCGCGGGTGCCTGGAGCGTGGTGATCCAGTGGTCGAGACCGTCGGCCGTGCGGGTGGCGTGGAGCGTCAGCGCTTCGGCGTACTCGGCGTAGGGCGTCGTCGGCGGTGCCAGGGGCATGCCGCGCATCACGGTGGCCAGGTCGTCCAGGAGGATCAGCCAGGACACCGAGTCGACGGCAAGGTGGTGCGCGGTGATCACAAGGGTCCTGCTCGTCTCCAGCCACGCGAACGCGACGACGTTCCCGGACTCGGGGTCGAGCCGCCCGGCGGCCTCGTTGGCCGTCGCCGTCGCGTCGGACGTGTCCGGTCGTACGACGGTGACCTCGCGGGCGGGTTCGGTGAGCAGGGTCCACACCCGGTGCTCGACGTGCAGCCGCAGGCGGAGGGCCGGGTGTGCGGCCACGACGGCCCGCGCGGCGCGTTCGGCGTCGGCGAATCCGGTGCCCTCGGGGGCCTGCAACACCCGGGCCTGGGCGAAGCGGGTGAGTGAGCCGCCCAGTTCGCGTTGGCGCAGGATGACGGGCGTCGGCGGCAGCGGGCCCGGCTCGCGGGGTTCGGCCGCGCGCCCCGCGGCCTGCGGGGCGCCGGACTCCGCGACGCCCCGACCCTCCAGGTGCTGGGCGAGCGCACGCGGTGTCCTGTGCAGGAACACGTCCCGCGGGGCGATGGCGAGGCCGAGCGCCCTGGCCCGGTTGACCACGGTGATGGCCACGATGCTGTCGCCGCCGGCCCTGAAGAAGTCGGTGTCACCGTCCACTTCGGAGCCGGCCAGGGTCTCGGCGAAGATGCCGGCGATCGCGGCGAGTACGTCGTCGGCCGGGGCCACCGAAGTGGTGTCGTGCGCCGCCCGTTCGGTCAGGGCCCGGCGGTCCAGCTTGCCGTTGACCGTCAGCGGCAGCGCGTCGAGCGCGCGCACCCGGCCGGGCACCATGTGGGCCGGCAGCTTCGTGGAGAGCCGCTCGGCGAGGTCGTCGGGCACCTGGCCGACGACGTGCGCGACGAGGTGGTCGCCGGTGCCGGCCACGGTGACGGCCACGTCCACGACACCGTCGAGTGCCCTGATCACGGACTCCACCTCGCCGAGTTCGATACGGAAACCCTTGAGCTGTACCTGGTCGTCGGCGCGTCCGGTGAACTCCAGCTCGCCGTCGAGTGTGCGGCGGGCCAGGTCGCCCGTGTGGTACATGCGGGAGCCGTCGTTCGCGAACGGGTCCGCCACGAAGCGGCCCGCAGTGAGCCCCGGCCGGCCCAGGTAGCCGAGCGACACCTGGTCGCCGGCGACGTAGACGGCGCCCACCCGGCCCGGGGGCACCGGTCGGAGCCGGTCGTCGAGGAGGTGGGTGACCAGGCCGGGAAGCGGGCCGCCGAGGGGACTGGTGGTGTCGCCGGCACCGAAGTCCTCGTCGGTCAGCACCCGGTGGGTGACGTGGACGGTGGTCTCGGTGATGCCGTACATGTTGACCAGCTCGGGCGAACCGGTGCCGTGCCGCCCGACCCAGTCGCGCAGCCGGCCGAGGTCCAGCGCCTCGCCGCCGAAGATGATCCGGCGCAGTGCGGGGAGCGGCCGGCCTGCCCGCCGGTCGGCCTCGGCGAACTGGTGGAACGCCGAAGGGGTCTGGTTGAGCACGGTCACCCCGCGTTCGCGGACAAACCGATGGAAGTCGGCCGGGGAGCGGGTCAGCCCGTACTCGGGGACCAGCAGCTCACCGCCGTGCGCCAGCGCGCCCCACAGCTCCCAGACCGCGAAGTCGAAGGAGAAGGAGTGGAACTGGACCCAGATGTCGTCCGGGCCGAAGTCCATGTCCTGTCGGGTGTTGGCGAGCAGCGTCACAACGGCGGCGTGCGGAACGACGACGCCCTTGGGCCTGCCGGTCGATCCGGACGTGTAGATCACGTACGCGGGGTCGTGGTGGCCGGCTCCCGGCCCCGGAGCAACAGTGGGGGCCGAAGGCGGCTCTTCTCCCCGTACCAGCATGCGGGCCGCCGGCACGCCCGCCCGGGCCAGCAGCCGGGTGAAGCGGTCGCGCTGGTCCGGGGCCACGAGGACGACCTGCGGCGCGGCGTCGGCGAGGATGTACTCCAGTCGCTCGTCGGGGTACGCGGGGTCCAGCGGCACGTACGCGCCTCCCGCGCCGACGACTGCGACCAGGGCGACGACCTGCTCGACGGAGCGGGATACCGCGACGGCGACCCGCCGGCCCGGCCCGACGTCGGCCGTGCGCAGGGCCGAGGCCAGCCTCTCCTTCGCGGCTGCCAGTTCGCCGTAGGTCAGGGACCGGGTGCCGCCGTCCAGTCCGCACTGGGTGACGGCGGTGGCGGTCGGGTCCCGGCGCGCGGCGGCGTCGAACAGTCCGCCCAGGGTCGTCGGGGTGATCGGCGCGGGGCGCCGGGTCCCCTCCGACGCCAGGGTGCCGATGGGGGTGTCCGGGCGGGTGAGCAGGGCGGTGAGGGTCCGGGTGAACGTGTCCAGGATCCGCCGGGCGCCCGACTCCCGCAGCAGCTCTCCGTCGTGGACGAGGTTGAAGCGGGGGCGGCCGTCGGGCGTGCGCTCGACGACCAGCGTCAACGGGTAGTGCGGGGCGCCCTCGTTCACGATGCCGGTGACGACCAGGGTGTCGCCGGGCCGCCGCACATCGGCCACGTCGGCCGCCACGTCGAACACCACCAGGGTGTCGAACAGTGAACCGGCGCCGGCCTGGCGGACGATCCGTGCCAGGGAGACGTGCTGGTGCGGCAGCACCGCGCTCTGGTGCGCCCCGACCGAGGCCAGCAGGTCGCGTGCGCTGGTGTCACCGCGCCAACGGACACGTACGGGGATCGTGTTGATGAACAGGCCGACCATGTCCTCGATGCCGGGGAGGTCCACGTCACGTCCGGAGACCGTGGATCCGAACACCACGTCCGTCCCGTGCAGGATGCCGCCCAGCGTCACCGCCCAGGCGCTGTGCACGGCCACGCTCAGGGGCACGCCGGCCGACCGCGCGGCCGTGTCGAGGTCCCCTTCCGGCTCCACCGCGGTGTCGGCGAACCGGTCGGAGGGGGTGTGGCCCTGGGCGACCAGGGAGGGGCCGGGCAGCTCGGCGAGCTGGTCTCGCCACACCCGGTCGCTCGCGGCGTCGTCGCGTCCGGCGAGGAGGCGTACGTAGTCTGGGAAGCCGCCGAGCGGGTACCCGGTGCCCGGCGCGTGGTACTCGGCCAGCAGTGTGCGCAGCATCGGCGGCACCGACCAGCCGTCGGCGATGATGTGGTGCACGGTCTGCACCAGGACGTTTCGGCCCGCGCCCCCTCGGATCAGCGTGTACCGCGTCAGCGGGCCGGTGGCCAGGTCGAACCCGCTGCGGCGGTCCCGCTCGGCGTGGGCCCTGATCTCGTCGTCGGTGATGCCGGGGCGGTCCAGCGTGGTGAAGGGCGCCTCCACGCCGTTCTCCAGCACGGAGACCACGCGGCCGTCGGCGAGGGCCACGAAGCGCGCTGCCAGGTTGGGGTGGAGCGTGAGCAGGCGGGTGGCCGCCGCCGCGAGCCGGCCGGCGTCGACCTCGCCGTCCAGGGTCAGCAGCTGCTGCTCGACGTAGCTCCCCGTCGAGTCGTCGTCGTAGACCGAGTGGAAGTACAGGCCCTCCTGCAGCGGGGTGAGCGGCAGGATGTCCCGCAGCGCGGGGCCGTCCAGGGCGTCGACGTCGGCCTGGGTGAGCGGGACCGGCGCGAAGTCGCTGGGCGAGTGGCCGCCCGTCTCCAGCTCGGCCAGTCCTGCGAGGGCCGCGCGGTAGTAGGACTCGATCGTCGTGATGTCCTTCTCGGTGAACATGCCGTCGGGCCAGGAGATGGTGGTGACCAGTTCGTGGGCGCCGGTGGCCGGGACGGGTTCGGCGATCGCGTTGAACTCCAGGGCGCGCGGCAGGCGCATCCTCGGGTCGCGCCTTTCGCCCAGCTGCCCGGCCGGGTGCGCGAGTTGCCAGTCCTCGCCGACGCCCGCGTCGAAGCGGCCCAGATAGTTGAAGAGCACCTGGGGTGCGGGCGCGTCGAAGTCGGTGCGGGCCAGGTAGCGCAGGGCGCCGTAGGAGACCCCGTTGTCCGGGATCCCGGCGAGGTCTTCCTTGACCGCCTTGAGCGCCGCGGTCAGGTACTCGGGCGCGGTGGGGTCGAGGGCCGCGCCGGGGTCCACGGTCACCGGGAACAGGGTGGTGAACCAACCCACGGTCCGCGACAGTTCCGGCTCGAAGCCGGCCGACGGTGCCACGAACCGGCCCTCACGGCCGTGGCCCTCGAGCTCGATGTACGCGAAGGACTGCTCCTGGCCGAGGTCGCGGCGCCATCGGGCGAGGGCGACGGCGAGTGCGGTCAGCAGCACGTCGTTGACGCCCGCGTGGAACTTCGCAGGTACCTCGCCCAGCAGCACGGCCGTGCCCTCCGCGCCGACCGAGACGGTCCGCACCCGCTCCCGCTCGACGGTGTCGGCCTCGGTCGGCGCGCGCCCGCCCAGCGGCTCGTCCGCTCCCGGCAGGGGGCGCCGGTAGCAGGCGCTGTCCGCGTCGAAGGCCGCGCGCTCCAGCAACTGCGTCCAGCGCCTGAACGAGGTTCCCGTCGGGGGCAGTTCGACCGGGGTTCCCGAGGCGGTCTGCCGCCATGCCGTGGCCAGGTCCTCCATCAGTACCCGCCAGGACACGCCGTCGATCACCACGTGGTGGACGACGATGACCAGCTGCCGTGCCTCGCGGCGCCAGACGGCACGCAGCATCACGCCGTCCGCCGGATCCAGCCGGCCGGTGGCGAGGGCGACGCACTCGTCGAGCGGCCCGTCGCTCCCCTGCCAGTACGGACCCGCCTCGCCCGCCTCCGGGACGTCGAAGCTCCAGCGGTCGCCGCGCACCAGCCTGGCACGCAGCATGGGGTGCTGCCGGACCACGGCGGTGAGGATGCCGTCGAGGGCACCGGGGGTCAGGTCCGCCGGGGTTCTCAGTACCACCGACTGCACGAATCCGTCGATCGCGTCCGTGGTCTCACCGAGCCACTGCACGACGGGCGGTCCCACGACCGGGCCGTACGCGACGTCGCGGTGATCCACGGTGGCGGTGTCCGCACGGCTCGCCACGGCGGCCAGCGCCCCCAGGGTGCGGTGACCGAAGATCTGCTGTGCCGTGATGTGGAGTCCCGCGTTCCGCAGTGCGCCCAGGAGTGAGATCGCCAGAATGCTGTCTCCGCCGAGCTGGAAGAAGTCCTGGTCGACACCGGGCTCGTCCAGCCGCAGCAGCGCCGCGACCACCGAACACACGACGCGCTCGTTCTCGGTGGCGGGTGGAACGGCCGCGGCTGTCCCGATCACGGGCTCCGGCAGCGCCTCGCGGTCGAGCTTGCCGTTCGCGGTGAGCGGGAACTCCCTCAGCACCACGATGTGGGCGGGCACCATGTACTCCACCATGTGCTCGTCGGCCCACGCCCTGACGTCGGTCGCCCGCAGACCGTCGTTCCCGGTGGACGGGACGACGTAACCGACCAGGTGGGTGCCGCCGGCCGCGTTCTTCCTCGCGACGACGCAAGTGTGCCGTACCCCCGGGTGCTCGGCGAGGCCGGCTTCGACGTCCTCGGTCTCCAGGCGCATCCCGCGGATCTTGACCTGGTTGTCGGCGCGGCCCAGGAAGTCCAGCGAACCGTCGGGGGCGAAGCGGGCGAGGTCACCGGTCCGGTAGAGCCGGGAGCCGTCGTCCGCGAAGGGGTTCGCCACGAACCGGGACGCCGTCAGGCCGGGCGCGTTCACGTATCCGCGTCCCAGGAGGAGGCCTCCGACGTACAGTTCGCCGCCGACGCCGACCGGTACCGGGCGCAGCTCGTCGTCCAGTACGTACAACTGCGTGTTGGGGTTGGCCTTGCCGATCGACGTCGACAGGCGTTCGGCCGCGCCCCGGTAGACGACGTGCGAGACACCGATCGTCGTCTCGGCGGGGCCGTAGCCGTGGTACATGGGGATGTCGAGCCGGGTGCGGAACCTTTCGTACAGCTCCGGCGTCAGGACCTCGCCGCCGCACCACACGTGCCGGAGGCTGTCGAGGCGTCTGGAGTCGCCGGCCATCTCCAGCAGCACGTCCAGCATGGACGACACCAGGTAGGTGAAGGTGACGCGCTGCTCGGCGATCACGCTCAGCAGGTGGTGCGGGTCCCGTTCGCCGCCGGGCCTCAGGACCACGAGCCTCGCGCCGGACACCAGCGGGAGGAAGATTTCGTTGATGGAGATGTCGAAGGACAGCGGAGCCTTGAACAGTGACGCGTCGTCGTGGCCGAAGCCCAGGATCTCGTGCACCTGCCACAGCAGGCGCTCGCTGATCGCCTCGTGCCGGATCATCGCGCCCTTGGGCCGCCCGGTCGAACCGGACGTGAAGATCACGTAGGCCAGCGCGCCGTCGGGGACGGTGACTTCGGTGCCCTCGGCGGGGTGGGATCCGAACCGCCAGTCGCCGAGGTCCACGGCCACGGCTTCCGGTTCGCCCTCGGCGTGCTCGCCCGAGGCGTTGAGCTGCACCACGACCCGGGCGTCCGCGATGACGGCGGCCCGGCGCGCGGCGGGCCAGTGCGGGTCGAGCGGCACGAACGCGCAGCCGGCCTGGAGCACGCCGAGCAGCCCGATCACCATGTCGGCGGAGCGTTCCAGACGGACACCGACGACCTGTTCGGCGGTGAGTCCGCGTCCGACGAGGTGATGGGCCAGCTGGGAGGCGCGTTCGGCCGTCTCACGGTAGGTCAGCGTCCGGTGCTCGTCGACGACGGCGACCGCGTCCGGTCTGGCCCGCGCCTGCTCGCGGAACATCTCCACGAGGGTCGGGCGGACACGGTCGGCCCCGGTGTCGTTCCACTGGGCCAGTTCCCGCCGCCGCGCCGCCGCGCTGGACGGGCCGATGGTGCCGATGGGCCGGTCCGGGAAGTCGGCCAGGTCGTCCAGCGCGCGTCGCGCGTCGTCCGGTACGACGTCCGCCGGAAGGATGATGGTCCGGCCGTCCGTCCCGGTCTCCCAGCCGCCCGCCCCCGAGCCGCCGTTGTCGGCCCATGCGAGGACGTCGGCGAACGGGGTCGCGGAGGTGAGGCCGATGCCGTCCGGGCTCCGGCCCGTCGCCCAGTACGACAGCCCGAGGGCGCAGGCTTCGGTGATGGTCCGGTCGGAGAAGTCGCCGGTGCGGTGGCGTATGCCGGTCAGGTGCGCGGAAGAAAGCTGAACGAGACGAGCGGTCGGTTCCGTCATCGAAGACTCAACGCCCCTTCCAGAGGAGTGAAGGCAGGCTAGCCTAACTTAGGCATGCCTAACTACCCTCTCGCCAGGCCCGCCACAGCCGCGCGTACCGGCCGCCCAGAGCCACCAGCTCCCCGTGCGTTCCCTGCTCCACGACGCGTCCCGCCTCCAGGACGGCGATGCGGTCCGCGGCCATCGCCTGGGTCAGCCGGTGTGCCACGAACAACGTGGTCCGGCCCGAACAGGCGGCCAGCACGGCCCGTTCCAGCTCGGCGGCGCCCTCACTGCCCGCCTCGGCGGTCGACTCGTCCAGGACCACCACCGGCGCCCGGCTCAGTACCAGCCGGGCGAGGGCGATCTGGGCGACCTTGGTGACGTCGAGGCGCTCGCCGCCTTCGCCGACCGCGGTGTCCGGCCCGTCGGGCAGTGCCTCGACCCACGCGTCGGCGCCCACCGTGCGCAGGGCGTCCATGAGTTCGGCGTCGGTCGCTCGTGGCGCGGCCAGTCGCAGGTCGTCGGCGAGCGGACCGGAGAACACGTGCGTCTCCTGGGTCAGGATGCTCACCAGGGCCCGCGCCCCGGCCTCGTCCACACCGGCGAGATCGGTCGGCCCGACGCGCACCGTCCCGGCCTGCGGGGTGCCGATGCCAGCGATCAGCGCCGCCAGGGTCGTCTTGCCCGCGCCCGTCGCCCCCACCAGGGCGAGCGAGCCTCCCGCCGGGATCGTCAGGCTGACGTCCCTCAGGACCGGCTCCTCGGCGCCGGGGTAGGTGTACGTCAGCCCTTCCACCGTCACCGGGTAGGGGATGGCCCCGTCCGCCACCGCGACCGACGCGTCGCCCACCAGCCGGTCCTCCGCCTTCTCCCCCAGCACCCCGACCAGCCGGGTCAGACTCGCTCCCGACTTCTGCGCTTCGTCGAAGGTGAACATGATGGCGCCCAGCGGGGTGAACAGCCGGTGGAACAGCAGCGGGGCCGCCGACACCTCGCCCAGGCTGGCGGCGTCGGCCTCCAGGAGGGCGTACCCCACCACGATGATCAGGGTCAGCCCGATGAACTCGGCGCGGTTCTCCCTGCCGACGAACCTCCCGAAGAACCGGAACACCTCGATACCGAGATCGCGCACCCGCCAGGACTCGGCGGTGACCTTCTGGCGGAAGGCGTCCTCGAGGCGGTACGCCCGGACCGTGTCGATCCCGTTCAGACCGCTTATCAGGGCCTGCGCCCGGTCCGCCTGGGCCACCCGCTGCTTCCGGTAGAGCGGGGCGGACCGGGGGAGGTACCAGCGCAGGGCCAGCGCGTACGCGGGCAGCGCGCCGGCGCCCGCCAGGCCGATTCGCCAGTCCAGTCCGAACATGCCGGCCGTGGCGATGGCGACCAGCACGCCCGCCGAGAACACCGTGGGGACGGCCGTCCGGATGCCCTTGGAGAGCACGGCGACGTCGTCACCGACCCTGGACAGCACGTCTCCCCGGCCGACCTGCTCGATCCGGGTGCTGGGCATGCCGAGCACGGCCCGGACGGCGCCTTCCCGCAACCGCGCGAGCAGATCGGCGCCCAACCGCCCGATCAGGTAGGTCGACACCGCGGTGGCCGCCGCGCCGAGCAGCGCCGCGGCCACCATGAGGGCCCCGATCGTCACGAGAACCGACTGCGATTCGCCTTCGACCACCGCGTCGACCACCCGGCCGAGCAGCAGCACCGGGAGCACCTGGAGCGCCGCCCCGGCCACCGTGGTGAGTACGGTGGCGCCCGTCAGCCACGGCACCTCGCGGCAGTGCTCCGCGATCCACCGGGTGGCCTCGCGTCCGGTCGCCGTACGCAGCGTCGCCGGGGCGACGCGTGTGTCGGTCCCGCTCACCCCTGCCCGACCGACTTGACGAGCTCGTCGATCGCGTACGGCATGGACAGCAGGGTGCCCTGGGAGATGGCCGCGCCGACCGCCGGGCCCTCGCTGTCCAGCAGGTACGACACCTTGCCGTTCTTCACGGCGTCCAGGTTGGTGAACAGCTCGAACTTCTTCAGCGCGTCCTGGTCGGCCCGGTCGTTGATGACGAAGATCCGGTCGACGTCGACGAGGTCGACGCGTTCGGGCGAGAGCTTCGTGTAGAAGGTGCCGTCCGCGACCTCGTCGATCTCGCTCTGGTAGGTGAAGCCGAGGCCCGTCACCAGCCGTCCGCGCACGTCGGTGGAGGTGAAGGGCGCCACCGAGTCCTCGTACCAGGACAGGACGACGGCGGTCCGGCCCGCCAGCTCGGGGTGCGCCTTCTTGGCCGCGTCGAGTTTGCCCTGGATGTCCGCCACCATCCTCTCGCCCTCCTCGGCCTTGCCGAGCGCCTTGGCGATGTGGAGCGCGTTGTCCTGCCACGGTGCGCTGAACGGCTCCTTCTCGGCCTTGGTACGGCCCACCGTGGGAGCGATCCTGGAGAGCTTGTCGTAGGCGGCCTGGTCGATCTCGGAGTACACCGCGATGATCAGATCCGGCCGAAGGGCGGCGATCTTCTCGAAGTTGGGGCCGGAGTCGCCGTTCTTCATGACGACCTCGGGCTCGGTGTCACCCCACTTGTCCTTCACCCAGGGCCACTGCGTGTTGATGTCGGGGCTCTGACCCGCCGGGTTCGGGTACTGGTCGACCATGCCGACCGGCTTGACGCCGAACGCCAGGATGGTCTGGTCGTCCGTGTAGCCGACGGAGACGACCCGCTCGGGAGCCTCGGCGACCTCCGTGGTTCCGAACGCGTGCTCCACTGTGACCGGGAAGGCGCCGGCGGCAGCAGGGGAGCCGTCGCCCGCCTGGTCCGCCGAGTCGTTCGAGTCGGAACCGCACCCCGCGAGGAGGCCGACGCCGAGTGCGGCGGCGGACAGTGCCGCCGCCAACCGCCGCCGGGGCTTCGTACGCGTCGTTCTGAGGAGCATCCAGGGATCCCTTGCTGTCGCGCCGTCCACTGCGTCCCGCCCGAGGGCGGCAAACCTTACCGCACTCGGGTGAGGTTAGCCTACCCTCACTACTTCAACTCTGGCGCATCTCGGCCGACTTCGGAGTGAGCACGCCCGATGGGCACGATGAGCGGCCGGTCGCCCACCGGGTCGTCGATCACCTTGGCGCGCAGTCCGAAGGCTTCGCGCAGCAGGTCGGCGGTGATCACGTCACACGGGTGGCCCTGCGCGAGGACCACCCCCTCCCGCATCACTACGAGGTTGTCGCTGTAGCGCGTGGCCAGGTTGAGGTCGTGCAGCACCATGACCACGGTGCACCCCGACTCGTGCAGGTCGTCCACCAGGTCGAGCACGTCGATCGCGTGCGCCAGGTCGAGGTAGGTGGTCGGCTCGTCCAGCAGCAGCAGGTCGGTTCCCTGAGCGAGGGTCATCGAGATCCAGACGCGCTGACGCTGGCCGCCGGAGAGCGAGTCCACCGGGCGGTCGGCGAGGTCGAGGACACCGGTCATGGCCAGCGCGCGCTCCACGACGGCGACGTCGTCCGACGACCACTGCCGCAGCCAGCTCTGGTGCGGATGGCGCCCCCTGGCGACCAGGTCGGACACCGTCAGCCCGTCCGGCGCGACCGGCGCCTGGGGCAGCAGGCCGAGCCTCTTCGCCACGTCCCTGGTCCTGAGCGTGACGATGTCCTCGCCGTCCAGCACGACCGTCCCCCTGGCCGGCTTGAGCAGCCGCGACAGCGTCCGCAGCAGGGTCGACTTCCCGCAGCCGTTGGGGCCGATGATCGTGGTGATCACCCCGGACGGGATGGCCACGTCGAGATCGTCGATGACGGTCCGGGCGCCGTACCCGACCGTGACTCCCCTGGCCGCCAGCCGTGAGGCGCCGTCGGCTCCGGGCTCGGTCGCGGTGATGGACTGAACGACCACAAGGCCCCCTTGTTTAGGCTCGCCTTACTTTGTACCAGCTACCCGCGGTTGGCCCGCACCAGCAGATAGACGAGGAAGGGGCCGCCGATCGCGGCGGTGACCACCCCGACCGGGAGGGAGACCGGCAGTGCCGTGCGCGCGACCAGGTCCGAGCCGATCAGCAGCAAGGCCCCCACCATGCCGGAAGCCATCAACGGCGGCGTCGGGCACCTCGCCAGACGCATCGCCACCTGCGGCGCCACCAGGGCGACGAACGGGACCGGGCCGGCCGCGCTCACCGCCACGCCGGCGAGCAGCACCGCGCACAGCAGGAGGACCGCCCGCACCATCGAGTACCGGACGCCGAGACCCGCGGCGACCTCGTCGCCGAAATGCATCGGTTTGAACTGGAACGCGACGCACGACACGACGACCAGCAGGACGAGCGTGCCCCACAGGGCCACCCAGACCTCGTTCCAGCTCCGGTTGTCCAGCGAGCCGACCAGCCACGCCTGGGCCCGGGCCACGTCCCTGATGTCGGCCGTGACCAGCAGCCAGGTCGTGATCGCCTGCATCATGGCGCTCACCGAGATCCCGATGAGGATGAGTCGGAAGCCGTCGATTCCCCGGCGCCACGCCAGGAAGTACACCAGCAGCCCGGTGCCCAGACCGCCCGCGAGCGCCGCCGAGGACAGGCCCACCGTGCTGACGATCGCCGCGGCGGTGCCGCCGGACACCGTCACCAGGAACACCGCCACCGCACTGGCACCGTTGGTGATGCCCAGGATGTCCGGGCTGGCCAGCGGATTGCGCGCGATGGACTGCGTGAGCGCGCCGGAGACTCCGAGCGCGATGCCCACGACGAGGCCGGCGAGGGCGCGGGGCATCCGCAGGTCCATGATCACGAACTCGTCGACCTGCTCACCCTGTCCGAAGACGGTGGCGACCACCCGGGGCAGGCTGATGGGGAAGTCCCCGACGCCGATGGACAGGCAGAACAGCAGGAAGGCCGCCGCCGTCAGCAGCAGGGTGACGCAGGCGATCCAGGGCCGCCATACGAACGACACGTGCCCGAACCGCACTCCGGGCGCCAGGGCCGGCTTCACCCCGGTCTCATCCGCCGTCACGCCCACACTGTCCGGCCGCACACCCGCCCCGTCCCCCGTCACGTCCGCTCCGTCCGGCCGCACACCCGCCCCGCCGCTCACGCGTTCCTGAACTTCCCGCGCCACACCAGGGCCGCGAAGAACGGTGCGCCGAGGAGAGCGACGAGGACACCCGCGTCCAGCTCCCCCGGCCGCACCACCAGGCGCCCCACGATGTCGCAGACCAGCAGGACGACGGCTCCGAGCAGCCCCGCGTACGGCACCAGCCAGCGGTAGTCCGGCCCGGTCAGGTACCGGGCCACGTGGGCCACCATGAGACCGATGAACGCGATGGGGCCGCACGCCGCCGTCGCCGCGCCCGCCAGCAGGGTGATGGCGACGATGCCGACGGTCCGGGTCAGCGCGATGTTCACCCCCATGCCCCGTGCCACGTCGTCGCCCAGGTTGAGCAGGTTGACGGCGGGCAACGTGGTCAGTGCCAGAACCAGCCCGACCACGATGAACGCGGTCACCGGCCAGATGACGTCGAACCCGACACCGGCCACCGAACCCGCGTTCCAGAAGCGCAGCGCGTTCAGCGAGGCCTTGTCCGTCAGCGCGACCGCCGTGGTCATCGCCGCGAGGAACACGGTGACACCCTGCCCGGCCAGCGCGAGCGTCAAGGGGTTGCCGGCGCCCCGGCCGATGCTCGAAAGCCCGAACACGACGACACCGGCGACCGCCGCGCCCAGGAAGCCGAACCAGACGTACTGGAACGGGCTGGTGAACCCGAACAGGGCGATCCCCGTCACCACGGCGAAGGAGGCGCCGGAGTTCACCCCCAGCAGCCCCGTGTCGGCGATCGGATTGCGTGTGTACCCCTGGATCAGCGCTCCGCCTGCCCCCAGGGCGATGCCCGCCACGATCGCGAGCACCGTGCGGGGCACCCGCACGGTGCGCACGATGAGTCTGATCTCGGTGAGGCGCTGGTCGGGGTCCGGCGCCGCGAACAGCCCGTGCCACACCTCGACGGGACTCAACGCGCGCGCGCCGACGGCCAGCGACGCCGCTCCCGCGACCACGAGTACCACCGCGAGTACACCCAGCCCCACAACCCGCCGTCGGCGGGCCTCTGTTGCGCCCCCGGACGTGGCGCGTCCAACCGCAGTCGTGGTCATGGCGACGTACACTAACGGGCGGTCGTGCCGGCTCCGTCGGCAACCGTCCGGACAGCGTCGAACGCGGACTTGAGGCCGCGTTCGACCAGCGATTCCAGGATCTCCCCGACCCTGATGGCGGTGTTGGACAGCAGGGACGACGTGATGCCGTGGGTGTGCTCCGTGCCACCCTGCAGGTAGATGCCGCAGCGCAGCCCGGAGTCGGTGGCGACGCGGTAGTCGCGCTCGACGCGGACGCGGCCCTCGTCGTCGCGCAGGCAGCGGTCCGCGACCTCGCCGAGCAGGCCGAGGGGGTCGGCGGGGCCGTAGCCGGTCGCGAAGACCACGACGTCCGCGTCCAGAAGGGTCTCCTCGCCGCTGACCAGCGACTTCACAGTGGCGCGGACCTTGTCCGGCGTCTCCTTGACGTCGGTGAGCCGGGACACGTTGAGGAAACGCAGCCGCTCGGTGCCGAGCACCTTCTCCTGGTACATCTGCCGGTACAGGTCGTCGATCAGGTCGATGTCCACCACGGAGTAGTTGGTGTTGCCGTGGTAGTCCATCAGCCGGCGTTTCACGCTGCCGGGCGCGGTGAAGTAGTCGTCGACGGCGGCGGGGTCGAAGATCCGGTTGGCGAAGCCGCTGTCGTCGGCGGGGCTGTAGCCGTAGCGGCTGAAGACGGCGCAGACCTCGGCCCCGGGGAAGCGGCGGTGCAGGTAGGCGACGTTCTCGGCGGCGCTCTGGCCCGCGCCCACGACGACGAAGCGGGACGGTGAGGTGCCCTCCAGTCCGTCGATCCTCGCCAGCAGTTCGGAGTTGTGCCAGACGCGGTCGCCGCGCTCCACGCCCTCCGGCACGAGGGGACGCAGCCCGGTGCCGATGACGAGGTTGCGCGCCCGGTGGACTTCGAGGCCCTCCCCCGAACGGACCGTCACCTCCAGGTGCTCCACGGCGCCGTCACGAAGGACGGGCGCGACACCGACGGCCTCGTGACCGTAGGAGACCAGGTCGTCGACCTGGGCGGCGGCCCACTCGAAGTAGTCGTGGAACTCCACCCGCAGCGGGAAGAGGCTCTTGTGATTGATGAAGTCGATCAGCCGTCCCCTGCTCTGCAGGTAGCAGAGGAAGCTGAACTCACTGGCCGGGTTACGGAGTGTCACCAGGTCCTTCAGGAAGGACACCTGCATGGTCGCGTCGTCGATCAGCATCCCGCGGTGCCAGCCGAAGCACGGCTGCCGCTCGAAGAAGCGAGCGGTGATCGCGTCCGGCCCGCCGGCGTGCGCGTTGTGCTCGCTCAGCGCGATCGCCATGGCGACATTGGACGGCCCGAAGCCGATGCCGATGAGGTCGTGAACCAGTGTGGGGCCGTCAGGTGGGGGTCCATCGGGTGGGGGGCCATCGGAGAGAACCTGTGACATGTCACTCCCATCGTGCG
>NZ_BAABCQ010000105.1:0-27401 GCF_039539045.1 Streptomyces marokkonensis | reverse complement strand
GTTAACCGGTGCACACTCCTCATGCACACCCTCGTGCACACCCTCCGGCGCACAGACCGGGTACACCCCGAGCCGACCCCCGCCGAGCACCGATGCGCGCACAGTCCGCCTGTCACGCCCTCACGGACGGCGAGCCCTCTCCGTTGAGCGACAGAGGCTTCGGATGTCAGCCGTGCTCACGCCGCACTAGATGGCTATACCGGTTCAATAACAAGGCCATGATGAGTCGCGTGAATCTTTTCGTACACCGTTAACGTTACGAACGTGGATCCACTTCGACGGGGAAGGAGCGCACCCCCAGCCGGCACGTGAGTCTCCTCACCCCTGTTTGTAGACAACGTTGTCCGACCGGACCCCACCCACTCAACGCCGTCGGTACGCGGTGCGTGGAGACGGGGTCCGGCCGGTCTGAGAGAGGACTGAATCGGTGTACGCCGCCCTGGACATCGGAGGGACGAAGATCGCGGGAGCCCTCGTGGACGAGCGGGGAACCGTCGTCCACCGCGTCGAGCTCCCCACCCCCGCCCGGGAGTCCACCCACCGCATGGCGCGGACCGTCGATGCCGTGATCGACGCCCTGTCCGCCACCCCGGTCTGGGGCACGGTACGGGGGCTGGGCATCGCCAGCGCGGGCCCCGTCGACACGGCGGCCGGCTCGGTGAGCCCCGTGAACATTCCCGCCTGGCGGGCCTTTCCCCTCGTGGAGAGCGTGCGCGCCCACCCCATGGTCTTCGCCGGTATCGCACCGGTCCTGCTCGGGGATGCCGTGGCCATGACCGCTGCCGAACACTGGCTCGGCGCCGCTCGCGGAGTGGACAACGCGCTGTGCATGGTGGTCTCGACCGGCGTCGGGGGCGGCTACGTTCTGGGCGGCCGGCTGCTGCCGGGGCCCTCGGGGAACGCCGGACACATCGGTCACATCTCCGTCGACCTCGACGGTGCCCCCTGCGTCTGTGGTGGGCGGGGCTGTGTGGAGGGATACGCCAGCGGAACCGCCATCGCCCGGTACGCCGTACAGGCGGGGTGGGCCCCGCAGCCGGGCTCGGAACCGACTGCCGCCGCCGTCGCCGCCTCGGCCCGCGCGGGTGACGAACGCGCCCTGGCCGCATACGACCGCTCGGCACGGGCCCTGGCCGCCGCCATCGCCGGCAGCGCGACACTGCTGGAGATCGAGGTCGCGGTCATCGGCGGGGGTGTCGCCCAGGCCGGGGAGACGCTGTTCACTCCGCTACGCCGCCATCTGCGCGCCTACGCGGCGCTCGACTTCGTCCGCGGTATCGAGGTGCGCCCGGCCGCTCTGGCGCGGGACGCGGGTCTTGTCGGCGCGGCGGCAGCGGCGCGGCAGCGACTGCTGGACGCCGGGGAAGGTGTGACGCGAACCGCACTTGCAGCCGGTGGTTAACCGGTTTCGGCAATTACACCGGACGAGCCGTCAGAATCCCCAATCCTCCTCCAGGGCGAGTGCCGAACACCTTTCCCTTCCATACAGCGGCGCACAGGAGCACCGGGCGGGGACGTGTGAGGGGCGCGGCAGGATGCCGCGCCCCTCACACGTCCGCTCCCCTCAGCCCTCCGCGCCCTAGGAACGAGGTGACGCGGTCGAGGCGCGCGGGACGAGGGACGGTGTCGCCACCGGCTGGGAGGCGACCTCGCGGCCGCCGAGGACCTCGAACAGCACGCGTGTGACCTGGGCCCCGAAGCCGTGCACGTCGTGGCTCATCGCGGACAGCGTCGGATGGGTCAGCCGGCACAGCTGGGAGTCGTCCCAGGCCAGCAGCGACAGGTCGTCCGGCACCGAGATGCCCATCTCGGCGGCGACGCCGAGTCCGGCGACCGCCATGATGTCGTTGTCGTAGAGGATCGCCGTGGGGCGTTGCGGGGCCAGCAGCAGGGAGCGGGTGGCGCGTGCTCCCTCGTCGCCCGAGAAGCTCGTCTCCGCGTGCGGGCCGCTCTCGAGACCGAGTTCCCTCATGGTGTGCTCGAAGGCGGTCGTCCTGATGGCGCTGTGTCCCAGACCGCGGGGGCCGCCCACGTGTGCGATGTGCCGGTGGCCCAACGCCGCCAGATAACGCACCGCCTCGCCGACGGCGGCGGCGTCGTCGGTCCAGACCGAGGGGAAGCCTCCGGTCAGGGACGGGTGGCCGACCGCCACGGCCGGCAGGCCCAGCTTCCGCAGCGGCTCGACACGCGGGTCCTCCTGGTGGAAGTCGACCAGGATCGAGCCACCGATCTGCCGCTCCCTCCACCAGCGCTCCTGCAGGACGATCTCCTCCTCCAGCGAGTCGACCAGCCGCAGCAGCAACGAGCAGTCCCGCTCGGCCAGCACGCTCTCGATGCCGGAGATGAACTCCATGTAGAAGGGCTCCAGGCCCAGCAGCCGGGCCGGCCGGCAGATGGCCAGCCCGACGGTGTCGACCGACTGCCGGGACAGGCTGCGGGCCGAGGAGTTCGGCGCCCAGCCCAGTTGCCGCGCCGCCGCGAAGATCCGCTCCCGAGTGGTCTCGGAGACGCCCGGCTTGTGGTTGAAGGCCAGGGACACGGCACCCTTGGACACGCCCGCGACTGCGGCCACGTCCTTGATGGTGACGCGTTCGGAGGGTGCGCTCACGCCGGTTCCACGCAGTACAGCGCGGCGCGCACGGCGTTGGCTCCGGCCTCGGCGGCCCCCGTGACCCGAAGGCGGGCCTGTTCCCCGGGGAGGAGGGTGCTCAGTCCGCTGTCGCAGACCGCGTCCGGGCCGAGCCGGTCGGCCTGCAGGAGAAGGTCGCGTACCAGAGTGTGTGCTGTCACCACGACCTCGACACTACCCGCATCACCACCGACCGGGGACTCCACGGCCACGTCGTAACGCGGAACCGGATACGCGAAGTCCTTGTCCGGCACGGGAAGGTGCAGCGCGCGCAGGCCGCCGCAGTCGGCGACGAGGAACTCCTTGCCCGACCGCTCGTCCGGTACCAGCTCCTCGGGAACGCTCCGCCGGTGCACCGACCGGGGGTCGACGGCCGCGTCGAGGACCAGCCTCGCCACCTCGGTGCCGTCCGCCCGCATCCGGCGCAGTGTGACGGGGGCCTGCCACGGCTCCGCGGCCTGGTTGACGACGGCGAGCACCGGCCCGTCGGTGCCCGGCCCGTCGGTGCCCGGCTGAAGGGTGAGGAGCCGGTCCGCGTAGACGCGGCGCAGCTCGTGGTAGAGGGGCTTGAGTCTTCCGTCGCCGTCGATGGCGGCCCAGGAGCTGACCGGCCAGCAGTCGTTGATCTGCCAGACGATGGTGCCGGCGCACACCGGCCAGCGCGAACGCCAGTGCTCGATGCCGGCGGCGATCGCGCGGGCCTGCACGACCTGGGTGAGGTAGTGCCAGCGGTCGAAGTCGTCCTCGGGCGGGACGAAGTGGCGTTCCAGGCCGCGGTTCAGCTTGCCGTTGCCGTCCTCTGCCTTCTGGTGGTGCAGCATGCCGGGCGAGTCGGGGGCCAGCCGTTCGCCGGGCAGCGCGCGCCGCAGGGTCGCCATGGCGGGCGGTGCCTGCCAGCCGAACTCGGAGACGAAGCGGGGCACCGAGTCGCGGTACTCGGCGTAGTCCCGGCGGTTCCAGACCTCCCACGAGTGGTGGGTGCCGTGCGCCGGGTCGTTGGGGTGGTGGTCCCAGGAGCCGGACCAGGGACTGCCCGCCGTGTAGGGGCGGGTCGGGTCCAGTTCGGCGACGACGCGTGGCAGCAGGTCCAGGTAGTAGCCGCCGCCCCACGAGTCGCCGGCGAGTGCGGGCTCCCAGTCCCAGTCGCGAAAGCCCCACAGGTTCTCGTTGTTGCCGTTCCACAGGACGAGGCTCGGGTGCGGCATCAGCCGGACAACGTTGTCGCGCGCCTCGGCCTCGACCTCTCCGCGCAGCGGCTGCTCCTCCGGGTAGGCGGCGCAGGCGAAAAGGAAGTCCTGCCAGACCATGAGACCGAGTTCGTCGCACACGTCGTAGAAGGCGTCGTCCTCGTAGATCCCGCCGCCCCAGATCCGCACCAGGTCCACGCCCGCGTCGGCCGTCTGGCGCAGCCGGGTGCGATAGCGCTCGGGAGTGATCCGGGAGGGGAAGACGTCGTCGGGGATCCAGTTCACACCGCGTACGAAGACGCGTACGCCATTGACGACGAAGGTGAAACCGGTGCCGTGCTCGTCCTCGGAGCGGTCCAGTTCCACGTTCCGGAAGCCGATGCGCCGCTGCCAGGAGTCCAGCGGTTCCGCCCCCGCCCCGTCCTCGGCCAGCACCACCTCGAGGTCGTACAGCGGTTGCGCGCCATAGCCGCGCGGCCACCACAGGGAGACGTCGGGTACGTCGAGTGTCAGCACGGCCCGCGTGCCGTCGACGGCCGCGTGGGCCTCGACGCCGGCGACGGTGGCCCGGACGGTGAGAGAACGGTCCGTGCCCGCTTCCGTGCGCTCGACCTCGACGCGCACCTCGACCCGGCCGGTACCGCCCTCGACCGTCACCAGGGGACGCACGTCGGCCAGTCTCGCCGTCGACCAGCGCTCCAGCCGGACCGGACGCCAGATGCCGGCGGTCACCAGTGTCGGACCCCAGTCCCAGCCGAAGCTGCTGGCCATCTTGCGGATGTACTGGAAGGGCTCCGGGTAGACGTTGGGGCGTTCACCCGTCAGTGCCCGTACCGACGCGGCCTCGTCGTAGGCGGAGGCGAAGTCCACCTTCAGCGGACCGTGGTGACCGGTGACGTCGAAACGGTGACGGCGGTGCATGTTGCGGGTGCGTCCCAGCTCCCGCCCGTCCAGGGTGACGGTCGCGGCCGTGTCGAGTCCGTCGAAGACCAGGTCCGTCCGCTCGTGGCCCTCCTCGGCGGTGTCGGTGGCCGCCACGTCCCGGACGTAGGTCCAGGCACGCCGTCCGACCCACGCCACCTCCGGCTCGTTGACGCCGAGGAAGGGGTCCGGGATCAGTCCGGCCGTGAGCAGGTCGGTGTGGACACAGCCGGGGACCTGGGCGGGCAGCTGACTCTCGTCGTGGCGCAGGCTCCAGTCCTCGGTGAGCTGGACGACTTCCCTCATGTGCGGCTCCTTAGGCGGGACGGGCCCCGTTTCATGTACGACGCGACCTAACCTAACCCCACACAAGTGAACCGGTCTAGCCCTCACCACTTGACAGGAGCGACCATCACGCCACAGTGGTTTCCAGCGACATCCGGCGTGCCCATTCACCGCGGGTAACGATTAAGTATCGCGATACGACGCTTAGCTTTACCGGTTCAAAGACGCCTGCCATAGTCGCCGACAACCACCGCAGCCCGAGCCGCAATCCTTGGAAGGAGCTGGGCACATGGGGAAGAGGACGCTGGGCGTCGCTCTGCTGACCACCGCGATGCTGACCGTCGCGGGGTGCGGCGGGGGCGGGAGCCCGAACGCCGACGAGACCGCCGCCGCGCCGGTGAACCCGGACGGCGTCTCGGGGGACATCACCGTCCTCACCAATCGCACCGACCTGATCCAGGACGGGACGATGAAGAAGTACGCCGCCGAGTTCAACAAGACCTACCCCGAGGTGAAGGTCAAGTTCGAGGGCCTCACCGACTACGAGGGTGAGGTGAAGATCCGTATGAACACGGAGGACTACGGCGACGTCCTGCTGATCCCCTCGGTGATCGCCAAGGGCGACTATCCCAAGTTCTTCGCACCGCTCGGTGACACCTCGACGATGAAGAGCACCTACCGCTTCACCGACAAGACGGACGTCGACGGCAAGACCTACGGCATCGCCACCTTCGGCACCGCCAACGGCTTCATCTACAACAAGGCGGTGTGGGAGAAGGCCGGCATCACCGAATGGCCGACGACGACACAGCAGTTCATGGATGACCTGAAGTCCGTCCAGGAGAAGACGGGCGCGACCCCGTACTACACCAACTTCAAGGACGGCTGGCCGCTCAGCAGCCCCTGGACCAACAGTGTCGGGTCGATCGGCTGCGACACCCGGGCTTCGGACAAGCTGGCCTCGATGGACAAGCCCTGGGAGAAGGGCACGGAGCTGAACGTGCTCGACACCCTGCTCCACGACATCGTCCACGAGAAGCTCTCGGAGAAGGACCCGGCCACCACCAACTGGGAGAGCTCGAAGACCCAGCTGGCCAAGGGCGAGGTGGGCAGCATGATGCTCGGCTCCTGGGCGATCAACCAGATGCGGGACGCGGCCGAGAAGGCGGGCCAGAACCCCGACGACATCGGCTTCATGCCCGTACCGGCACAGACGGAGGGCACGTTCTGCGCGACCCTGGTCTCCGACTACCAGCAGGCCGTCAACATCCACTCCGACCACAAGAGCGCGGCCCGGGCGTGGATCGACTGGTTCACCGAGGAGTCGGGCTACTCGGCCAAGGAGGGCGCCGTCTCCGCCCTGAAGGCCGAGGCCATGCCCGCCACCCTCAAGGGCTTCATTGACAACGATGTCAAGCTGGTGGAGCGCTCCGAGGCGAAGACCGCCGAGGTCAACGCCATCGACAACGCCTCCGAGATCGGCCTGGCCAAGCCGGACTACCGCCAAAAGCTCATCGACATCGCCCGTGGCGCCGTGGACGGGTCGCTCGACGGCTACTTCGACGAACTGAACAAGCGCTGGTCCGAGGCCAGGCAGATGGCCGGCTCCTGAACCGGCTCCAAGCCGGGCCCCTCCCCGTCGACGGGAGGGGCCCCCGCCCCAGTGCCCTCAGCGGACGACGAAAGGCCCTGGCCCCGCAATGACCCGCACCGCTTCCACCGCGTCACCGCCCGCTCCGGCCGCCGAGCCGGGCCGGCCCGGCAAGAGTCCCTCCCGGCGGCGCGCCCCGGGCGCCGCCACCTGGCGTGACCGGCCGTTGCGCCGCCTCACCCCGTGGCTGTTCCTTCTGGCCCCTCTGGCCCTGCTGGTCACGTTCACCTACGTGCCGGTGGGCAACATGATCTATTACAGCTTCACCGACTGGGACGGCGTCAGCCCCGACCGGAACTTCGTCGGCGGCGAGAACTACACCGAGCTGTTCACCCGGCCCGAACTCTTCAAGGTCTTCGCGGTCAGCCTCTACTACCTCGCGGCGTCCGCCGTACAGATCGTCGTCGCCCTGTACTTCGCCGCCGTCCTCAGCTTCGACCTGCGCTTCAGAAACCTGTTCAAGGGCATCCTGTTCTTTCCCTACCTGGTCAACGGCGTCGCGATCGGTTTCGTCTTCCTGTACTTCTTCCAGGACGGCGGCACCCTCGACTCGGTCCTGGCCTGGTTCGGCGCCGACACCGACCACGCGTGGCTGGGCAGCCCCGAGTCCGCCAACACCTCGCTCGCGGGCGTGTCCGTGTGGCGCTACACGGGCCTGAACTTCGTCCTCTTCCTCGGCGCCATCCAGTCGATCCCCGGTGAGCTCTACGAGGCCGCCGAGCTCGACGGCGCGACCCGGTGGCAGCAGTTCCGGCACATCATCGCGCCCAGCATCCGCCCGGTACTGAGCCTCAGCGTCATCCTGGCGATCTCCGGCTCACTGTCCGTCTTCGAGATCCCGTACATCATGACCGGCGGCGCGACCGAGACCTCGACCTTCGTCATCCAGACGGTGAAGTTCGCCTTCCAGTTCAACAAGACCGGCCTGGCCTCCGCCAGCGCGGTGGTGCTGCTGGTCATCATCCTGCTGATCACCTGGATCCAGCGCCGCATCGTGCCCGACGAGAAGGTTGACCTCGTATGACCATCACCGCCCCCGCCCAGGACCGGCCCCGCCGGCGCCTCCGCGTCGGCACCGCGCTCACCTACCTGTCGCTGATCGTCGCCTCCCTCGTCATCCTGGTCCCACTCCTCGTGGTCTTCCTGACCTCGCTGAAGTCATACGGTGAGATCTCCGACGGACAGGGCGCCCTGTCCCTGCCGGACGACTGGCTCAACTTCTCCAACTACGCCACGGCGTTCACCGACGGCCACATGCTGACGGCCTTCGGCAACACCGCCTTCATCCTGCTGTTCTCCATCACCGGCACCGTCATCATCGGCTCCATGACGGCGTACGCCATCGACCGCTTCGACTTCCGCTTCAAGAAGATCGTCATGGCGCTGTTCCTGATCGCCACCCTGGTGCCGGCCGTGACCACCCAGGTCGCCACTTTCCAGGTCGTCAACAGCTTCGGCCTGTTCGACACCCGCTGGGCCCCGATCCTGCTCTACATGGGCACCGACATCGTGTCGATCTACATCTTCCTGCAGTTCATCCGCGGCATTCCCAAGTCCCTCGACGAAGCGGCGCGGCTCGACGGTGCCAATTCCTTCACCATCTACCGGAAGATCATCTTTCCGCTGCTCAAGCCGGCGATCGCCACCGTGATCATCATCAAGGGCATCACCACGTACAACGACTTCTACATTCCGTTCCTGTACATGCCCTCCGAGGAACTCGGGACCATGTCGACGGCCCTGTTCCGCTTCAAGGGACCGTTCGGTGCGCACTGGGAGAACATCTCCGCCGGAGCCATCCTCGTGATCGTGCCCACTCTGGTGATATTCCTCTTCCTCCAGCGCTACATCTACAACGGGTTCGCGCAGGGGGCCACGAAGTAGCGGGGTCCGGGTGTCCGAGGGGCTGAGTACCTTCGCACCCGCGGGCGGGCTGATTCCGGCCGGCCCGCGCTCCGCCGTGCCGCACGTGTTGCGGGCGTGCCTTCTATGCGGTGGACGTCGCCGACGGGCGGATCAGTCCGCTCTCGTAGGCGAAGATGGTCACCTGCACGCGGTCCCGTAGAGCCAGTTTGCCGAGCACTGCGCCGACATGCACCTTCGCGGTGCCCACGGCCAGCCCCAGACGCGCTCCGATCTCCGCGTTGCTCAGGCCCGTGGCCACCAGGATCAGGATCTCGCGCTCGCGTCGGGTCAGGCAGTCCACGCCTCCGGCGGCCTCCGCGTGGACCGGGGCCCCTTGGGAGAAGGCCGCTATCAGACGTCGCGTGACGGCGGGGGCGAGGACGCCCTCCCCGGAGGCGACGACCCGTATCGCGGACAGCAGGTCGTCCGGCTCGAAATCCTTGAGCAGGAAGCCGGACGCTCCGGCACGCAACGCGTCGTAGACGTAGGCGTCGAGGTCGAACGTGGTGAGCACGAGGACTCTGCTACGACTGCTGTGACGGGTGATCAGCCGGGTGTCCGTCAGGCCGTCCATACCGGGCATCCGGATGTCCATCAGCACCAGGTCGGGGGCCAGTTCGGCCGCCATCGACACGGCCGCGGCCCCCGTCCGCGGCCTCACCAACCACGGTCATGTCGACCTCGGCGTCCAGGATCGCCGCGAAAGCCGCTCGAACGATCGCCTGATCGTCCACGACCAGCACACGTACGCTGATGGCGCATAGCCGTCGGCTCCACCTGGCTGTATGTGGCTACGGTCATCGACATCTGCTCACGCCGCGTGGTCGGCTGGTCGATCGCCGACCACATGCGCACCTCGCTGGTCACCGACGCGATCGAGATGGCCGTCGCCACCCGCGGCGGCTACGTGGACGGCGTCATCTTCCACGGACAGGGGCGCCCAATACGTGAGCCGGGCCTTCGCCGATGCCTGCCGCCGTCACGGCATCCGCCGCAGCATGGGACGCGTCGGATCGAGCTACGACAATGCCCTGGCCGAGTCCTTCTTCCAGGGCCTGAAGCGGGAGTTGCTCCACGGACGGCGCTTCACATCGAAGGCCCAGACCCGGCTCGAGCTCTTCCGCCGGCTCGCCTACTACAACCGGCACCGACGTCACTCTGCCCTCGGCTACCTCACACCGATCGAAGTCGAACAGCAGCTGATCACATCCACTACGCTGTCACTCGCCGCATGAAACCCGGTGTCCACTCCCGGGGATCAACCTCAGCTCCGGGCTCACCCACCAGGCGGGACTCCTGGAGAAGACCGGCCTGATCACCCGCAGCCCCTCCCCGCAGGACCAGCGCGCCACGATGGTCACCCTCACCGAGGAGGGCCTCGCCCGGGTCGGCCGCGTCCTGCCCGGCCACATCGAGATCACCCGGCGCCTGCTCTTCGCCCCGCTCACCGCCGACGACGTCGACGCGCTCGGCGGCATCATGACCCGGGTCCGCGACCACATGCGGCGACAACCGGACAGCACCGCCCGAGGCCGACGCACCGCTCCGAAACACCCCCGGGGCGCGACCCCCTCTCCGCGTGACCCGCCCTCGGGCCCGGGTCCACCCCCACGCCGTCCGGCCCACGCCTTCCCGTCCGCGCGGACGGTATCGGACGAGGAACCTCGCGGCGTCGCGGTCGGCTCGTCAGGGAACCCATCGCGTCGCGGATGTGTACCAGCCGCTCCCCCGCTACGCGGCGCTGCGAGCCGACATCCTCCGGGTGACCCGGTCGAGCAGCTCCGTCAGCGGCTCGCTGACGTCCTGGCCGAACTCGGTCAGTCCGTAGGTGACCTGGGGTGGCGTCGTCGGCTCGACCTTCCGCCAGACCAGGCCGTCCTGGACCAGCCCGCGCAGCGTCTGGGCGAGCATCTTCTCGCTGACGCCCTGGATGCTCTCGCGCAGCTCGAAAAACCGAAGTCCGTCGCCTCGCAGGGCGATCAGGACCCAGGCGCCCCACCTGCTGGTCACATGGTCGACCACGCCGCGCGCGGGGCAGTCGGTGTGAAACACGTCATACCGCTTCCCCTCCTCGGCCTGGCTGGGCTGCACACCTTCCACCATGTCATGAGCTTACCTCGGGGTATGTCCTTACGGTGATCATCCCGCGCTCCTAACGTGACGGCCGTAAAGGGCAATTGACGAGGAGCAGATCATGATCGTGGTGACCGGGGCTACCGGAAACATCGGCCGACCGTTGACACAGGCACTGGCCGGGGCGGGCCGGCAGGTGACCGCGGTGTCACGGCACGCGGCGGCGGTACCGAACGGCGTCCGCCACGTGATGGCCGACCTCGCCGAACCGGCGGGCCTCAAGCCCGCACTGACAGGGGCGAAGTCGCTGTTCCTACTGCTGTCCGGCGACCTGCACGCCGCTGGAGCGAACCCCGCCGACATCATCGCCGAAGCCGCGGCCTGCGGGGTCCGCCGGGTCGTCCTGCTCTCCACACTGGGCGTGGTGACCAGGCCCTTCGGCTCAACCCGGATCGCGATGCGCGAGCTGGAGGACACGCTGCGGGAATCCGGCATGGAGTGGGCCATCCTGCGGCCGGGCGGCTTCGCCTCCAACGCCCTGTGGTGGGCCGAGTCCGTCCGCACGCGTCAGGTCGTCGCCGCGCCCTTCGGCGACGTCGGGGTGCCGATCATCGACCCGGCGGACATCGCCGCGGTCGCGGCGGCCTGCCTGCTGGAAGGCCAGCACGCCGGCGGCGTCTACGAGCTGACCGGCCCGGAGGTGATCACTCCGCGCCGGCAGGCAGAGGCCATCGCCACCGCGATGGGCTCGCCGGTGAGCTTCCACGAACTCACCCGCGACGAGGCCAAGGCCGGCATGAGCCAGAGCATGCCGGCGGAACTCGCCGACGACACACTGGACATCCTCGGTTCCCCGAACCCGGCCGAGCTGCGCGTCAGCCCGGACGTCCAGCAGGTCACCGGCCGCCCCCCTCGCACCTTCGCCGACTGGGCCGCCCACAACGTCGCCGCGTTCCGCTGAGACCGGCCGGCGCCGTCCGGTCCGCCCCGTCCCGCTCCACATGAAGAACTGACAGGTGGCCTCGCGACTCCCGCCGCGGAGGCGGCGGCGCGAGTCGCGAGGCGACCTCCGGCGTGCGTACACGTACGGCCGCAGGGCGGCCCCGTACGCGACGACCGGGGCGTTCACGATGTCGGCAGCGGCTTCCCCGTCGTAGTCGGCCAGGCCGGATTCGTGGCCCGCACCGGGGAGTTGGAGGCACGTGTGAGAGTCGTGAGCCCGCCCCGCGCCCGCACGCGGCGCGGCACACGCTGCCGGGACGGCGGGGGCACCTACGCCGCATACTCCTTCGCCGCGTACTCCTTCGGCTGCGGGGCCACATCCGAAGGGCCGAGGACTTTGCGGGTGACGCGCTCGGCGACGGCGGCGACCAGGGTGCGCGGCCGGCGCGGCAGCAGATGCGCGGCCAGGGCGTTGCCGAATCCGGGGGTGACATAGCCGCGGTCGCGGTCGAGGGCGCGCAGAGCGGCGCGCACGACCGGCTCCGGCGTGGTCATCGAGCCGTTCACCGCGGCCTTACGGGTACCGATGGCGTCGAAGAAGGGAGTGTCGACCGGGCCGGGACACAGGGTGAGCACGCGGATGCCACGCCCGCGGTACTCCTGACGCAGCGCGAGCCCGAAGTTCAGTACGAAGCCCTTGGCCGCGCCGTAGACGGCGAAGTACGGGGAGGGCTGGAAGCCCGCGGTGGAAGCCACGTTCACGACCGCGCCCGTGCCGCGCTCCAGCATGCCGGGCAACAGGGCATGGGTGAGGTCGACGAGCGCGACGACGTTGACCATCAGCTGGTCGTGGTCGCGGTCGGCGGCGATGTCCTCGAAGCGACCGCACGTGCCGAACCCGGCGTTGTTGACCAGTAGTTCGACACTCAGGCCGCGGGCCGCGAGCCGGTCGGCGACCTGTCGGGCGGCATCGGGCTCGGCGAGGTCCTGGACCAGGACGTGGGCGCGGACGCCGTGCTCCGCGGTCAGCCGCTCGGCGAGCGCTGTGAGCCTGTCCTCGGAGCGGGCCACCAGGATCAGATCGTGCCCGCGGGCAGCGAGCTGCGCGGCGAACTCCGCGCCGAGTCCGGACGAGGCACCGGTGATGAGCGCTGCACTGTTCACGAGAAGTCCCCTTCACTCAACGAGCAACTGAGACATGAGCGTACCTGCTTTCCACTTAACTGCAACAACCGTGACGCAGTTAATCGAAAGATGACGCAACGCTGTATCGTTTCGGTGGTCAGGCAGATGAGTGGGAGGCGCCATGAGCGGGTCAGCGGGACGGCCGCTGCGGGCGGACGCGGAGCGCAGTGTGCGCGCCATCCTGGAGGCGGCCGAACGCGTGCTCTCCGCGGATCCCGGCGCGTCGATGGAGCAGATCGCGACCGCGGCGGGGGTGGCCAGGACGACGATCCACCGGCGGTTCGCCCATCGGCAGGCACTGATCGAGGCCCTGGCCTCGTCCGCCGCCCGTCGGCTCGCCGAAGCCGTGGAGGACGGCCGGCCGGACACCGCGCCTCCTCTTGTGGCACTGCACCGGATCACGGCCAATGTGCTCGAGGTGAAGGGCGCCTGGGCGTTCGCCCTGGGGCTGCCCGCCGAGCCCGGCAGCGAAGCGGCCGCCGTCCACGAGGACATGGGCCGGCGTTGCATCACCGTGCTGGAACGCGCCCGGGCGGACAGGCTCATCGACGAGGCAGCCGACCTCCACTGGCTACGACGGGTCTACTACGCGCTCCTCGGGGAGTCCCTGGACGGGAGCCCGGACGACGCCGGCGTCGACACCGACACCCTCGCCGCCCGCATCGTCGACACCCTGCTGCACGGCGCCGGACCGCGCACCTGAGCAGGGCCACGGGCGCGAGCCTCCTCTGCGGGTGACTCGACTGTCGCCCCGTCATTCCCCCGCCCTGCACATGAGCTCACGCGGTTGTCGTGAAGGCCCACTCGGCCCACACCGTCCTGCCCGGCCCCGGGGACCGCAGGTGCCAGCCCCAGCGGGTGGCGAGTGCCGCGACGAGAAGCAGCCCTCGTCCGCTGTCGTCCTCGCCGACGGGAGCGCGTACGTCCGCCGGGTCCGGCGGTGTGTGTTCGGTACGGGTGTCGGTGACCTCGATCCTGACCGCGCGGGCGGGCTCGGTCACGTCCAGGAGCAGGTGGAAGTCGCGGCTGGGGACGTGGCCGTGCTGTACGGCGTTGGCGGTCAGCTCGCCCAGCACCGGCACGATCTCCTCGTGCGGACCGGTGCCGTACGGGATGCCCCAGATGTCCAGCCGGTGCGCGGCCAGTCGACGTGCGAGGCGGGCGCCGCGTGGAGTGGAGGTGGATCGCATCTCGAAGGTGTGGCTCAAGTTGCCACCGGCACGGGCGGGTTGCGACGTACCGACGGGGCTGGGGAGTTGACTCGTCATGCCGACAACGGTGCCGCCGGTCGCGTAGCGTGACCAGTGGTGACGTTCCGACGGGGGCCGGTGTGCGCGCCGTGGTGGCACGGGTACGAGGTGCGCGGCGTGGCGGAGTTGGCCGGGACGGCGTTGGGGCAGGGAGGCGATGACGGTGGCGATGACCGAGGAAACGGGCGCACGGGCCGAGGCCGTGGTGGCGGACGACGCGGGACGGGCTACGGCAGACACGTCCGGGCAGGCTGTGGTCGTCGCGTCCGGCCAGACGCTGAAGACGCTGCGGGTGCGGGCGGGCCTGGAACATGAGGAGTTCGGACGGCGCGTCGGCTACTCGGCGTCCACGGTCGCGTCGTACGAGCAGGGCAGCAGCACGGGCGCGAGGATGCCCACACTGTCGTAGGTGGGCAGTACACCCATCGCGAACGTGGAACCGGAGGTGAGCAGGACGACGATGGCCAGGGTGCGCCGCCGGCCGATGCGGTCTCCGAGCGGACCGGAGAAGAGGCCGCCCAGCGGCCGCAGGACGAACCCGATGGCCGAGACGGCGAAGGTGGCCAGGAGTGCGGTGGTGGGGTCGCCGGAGACGAAGAAGTCCGCGGCGAGGAAGGTGGCCAGCAGCCCGTAGACGCCGACGTCGTACCACTCGATGAAATGACCGACGCCCGCCGCCACGAGGACCTTCCGGGCCTGCGGGGATATTCTCTGGTCTTCCACCTCTGCGTGGTCGTGCATGGTGTTCTCCCGAAGTCCTAGTGTGCCGGCGGCGTCACGCGGCCGCCCTGTGCCCGGACCGCGGTCCTGAGTTGTCCGGCGTCCAGCTGTCGCGGCTGCTTCCCACCGGTCGCCGCGAGGGCGGCGGCCACACCCGCGGCCCGGCCCGTCGCGGCGCAGGTGGCGCCCACGCGTGCCGATCCGAGTGCCTCCCGGTCCACCGATATGCAGCGGCCGGCCACGAGCAGGTTGTCGGTCTTCCGCGGCAGCAGGCTGCGGTAGGGGATCTCGTACGGGAGCGGCACGTACATGGCGTGTACGCCGACGTCTCCGGCGGGGCGCACGTCGATCGGCCAGCAGCCGACCGCGATGCCGTCGTCGAACCGGGCCTGCGTACGGATGTCGTCGCCGGTGAGCGTGTACGCCCCGAGGAGGCACCTGGTCTCGCGAACGCCGATCTGGGTGCTCGTGTGCAGGAGCCGCCCGTCCTTGAACGCCGGGCTGTGCTCGCGCAGGGCGTCGAGCATGACGACGGAGTCCTTGCGGCCGGTGACCTCCGCGCGGGTGAGCTCTTCCGCGTCGGACGCGTCCCCGATGACCCGGGTGGTGTTGACCCAGGCGACGTCCTTCTCCATGCCGCCGAACCAGGGGCCGCCGAAGGGCGGCAGCTCGCCCCGGGACCGGGCCGCGCGCATGGCGTCCATGTCGAGGTCGATGTCCCTGCGCGTGGAGGCGTACCGTCCCAGCAGCGGCTCCTTCAGCAGGGTCGCCTCCGGCCCGATGGGGATGCGCACCGGTGCGGCGTGCTCGCGCTCCGGGTCCGGCGCCACGTTGCCCACGCGGAACGGCATGGTCATCGGCTGGAGCGTGTTGCCCTTCACCCAGTGCCCTTCACCCAGTCGGAACCGGCCCCGGCCACGATGTCGCCGTTGCCGGTGCAGTCCACGGTGACCGAGGCGCGGATGGCGCGCCGGCCGTCGACGTTCTCGGCGTACACGCCGCGCACGCCGTCCTCGACGATCGGGCGGGCGCCCCAGCTGTGGAGCAGGAGCCCGATGCCCTCGGCCTCGATCATCTCGTCGGCGACGCGCTTCATGACCTCCGGGTCGGAGTTCAGCACCCAGCCGTCACCGTCGACCGCACCGCCCTGCTTCGCGGCGCGGGCCAGCCACTCCGCGGGGACGCCTTCCACACAACGGTCGTAGGGCCGCAGCCAGGAGTTGTAGCCGGCGAGCGTGAGGACCATGCCCGCGGTCCACATCCCGCCGAGGAATCCGTGCCGCTCCACGAGGAAGGTGCTCGCCCCCGCCCGCGCCGCCGCGACGGCGGCACACACTCCGGCCGGTCCGCCGCCGACGACCAGGACGTCGACGTCGGCCACCCCCGGGCTCCCGGGCCTGTTCGAACACCGTCGTCTGTCTCGAGGTACCCGTTCACGCCCGGCGCCCGCGGTGCCGCCGGCCGCCCGGTACAGCCGGACGAGACCGGGGTCAGGGTGCGGCGTCCGTGAGTTCGAGAGCGGCGAGTTCGGCACGGCGCGATGTGGTTCACCATGAACCAGGTCAACGCGATCGGCCGGATCGGCACCGACGGCACGGTCGCCGTCCACCCGCTGCGCACCGCTGCCGCCGCACCGGTCGGTATCACCCTCGGTCCCGACGGCGCTCTCTGGTACGTCGCGAGGTCAGCGCCGCAGGGTGAGGACACCCGGCCGCCACGGCAGTCGGTTGTAGTCGCCGCCCGCGTCGGGGTCCTTGCCCTGGTAGAGGAACCGCAGGTTGCAGGGGTCGACGGTCATGGTCTGGTCGGGGTCGGCGCGGACCAGGTCACCGTGGCTGATGTCGTTGGTCCAGCCGGCACCGCTGTTGGCCTTTCCCGCGAAGGGGTTGCTCTCGCTCGCGGCCTGCGGGGTCCACGAGCCGCTCAGGCTGGAGGCCGTGAAGGAGCGGAAGTAGCGCCCGTTGGCGCCCATCGCCTCGACGATCATGAGGTACTGGTTCCGGCCCTGGACCTTGTAGACCTGTACGCCCTCGAACAGGTTGGCCTTCGTGTCGCTCATGATCGTCGTGTACGAGGATCCGAAGTTGCCCGGGAAGTTCCCGATCGGCATGCTCGCCCGGTAGATCCTGCCGTTGTCGCCGGCGAAGAACAGGTACATGTTCCGGTCGTCCGCGATCAGGGTCTGGTCGATCGGGCCGGTGTCGGAGCCGGAGATGCTCCCGGTGAACAACGGCTGCGGTGAGGACCAGCCGTTGGGATCGGTGGGGTCGCTCGACGTGCGGTAGATGAAGGGCCACGCACCCCACTGGTACGCCAGCACCCAGACGTCCTTGGGCGCGAAGTAGAGCAGCGTGGGCGCCACGGCGGCCTGACTCATCCCCGTCTGACCGGCCGATGCCATGTCCGACCAGTTCGTGAAGGGACTGAACATCATCGAGCCGTACGACGATCCCGACACGTTCGACGCGTAGACCAGGTGCTTGCCGTTGTGCGTCACGGTGGTGAAGTCCTTGACCGCGGCCCACCCGTTCGCCGGCTGCGCCAGGACGCCCGTCGACGACCACCGGTACGTCGACGGAAGAGCACACGTGCCGTCCGTCGGCGGCGTCACGGGCAGGCCGGTCCACTTCTGGTTGCTGCCTCCGTTGCACGTCCAGAGCTGCACGGCAGTGCCGTTGGCCGTCCCGGCACCCGTGACCTCCAGGCACAGCCCGGACTCCACTCCGACGACCGTGCCGTCGGAGTTCACCCGCCACTGCTGGTTCGCACCGCCGGAACAGGCCCAGATCTGCACCCGGGTACCGGCCGCGGTGGCGTGGCCCGGAACATCCAGGCACGTGTCGCCGTACACGGTCAGCCGGTTGTCGTCCGTCGACGTCCACTGCTGGTTGGTCCCGCCCCAGCAGTCGTAGATCTGCAGGTACGTGCCGTTGGTCCGGCTGGCGCCCGGCACATCGAGACACCGGTTCGAACCAACACCGCGCAAGGCGCCACTGCCGGCCGCCTGAGCCGGGGTGGCGACGAGCATCGCCGCCAACGCGGCCAGGACCGCGACCGCGGCGGCGAGCACCACAGACGTGTGCCTGCGGATGAGACTTCCTCTGTGCATAGGGACTTCCCCAACCTTGAGTAGGCGGATCCGGTCGGCCTCGTCAGAGGTTGTCCGGACTGGCGGTGCGGTGCGGTGCGCAGCGGCCCGTGAGCAGCACGGCAGGTATTGGCGAGGTCATGACATAGACGCGCGGCACAGCTTCTTGCGACTGGCGCGCGATGAGAGCGACTCGACCGGACTCGACCCGAGTCGTCCGACATGCCGAACAAAGACCGAAGTGTCGAGCAAGCTGAATGATAGGGAACCGATGAGCGGCGTCAACACCCCTCGCACATGGCGCTATCGGTGTCGAAACATTCGTAGTCGTGAGCACGGCGAGTGACACGACAACGGGCCCACACCGGCACCTTGAGGAGGAGCGGAGTCGAGCAAGAAACGTCCACCCACTCGCCCCGACCGCAACCCCGCCACGCTCACCACACCCACTCACGACGGCGTCAGCGGTTCACCGCCCGACCCACCTCGATTCCGAAAGTTTCGAACGCAAGACAGAAACTTCTTCTGTGCAGCTATTGACGATGCATCGTCAATAGCCCAATCATTCCTGTCTGGGAAGCGCCGAGTGGCGGTCCCAGGGTGAGCCGCGACGGAGCCCCATACCTGTGCCGAAGATCGTGGCCTCCCCATGACCGCGGTGTCCGGTGATTCCGTACTGTCCGGGCCCCGCCCTGTCCTGCACTGCACTGCCCTGCCTCGTCCGTCCTCGTCCGTCCGTCCGTCGTCCGCCGAATGGGAGCGGGCGACGCAACCCCCTGCGTTCAGTCCTTCCGTGATCTCTCTCCTGGAGGCACCGTCATGGGCTCGTATGCCCTTCCCAGACCCGATATCCGCCGGAAGATCCGCGGTCTGCTGTTGACGCTGGTCGTCGGCGCCCTCGGTGTGGTCACCGCGCTGGTCGCGCCGCCGACCGCACACGCCGCCGAGAGCACGCTCGGCGCTGCGGCGGCGCAGAGCGGCCGCTACTTCGGCACCGCCATCGCCTCGGGCAAGCTGGGCGACTCGACGTACACGACGATCGCCGGCCGTGAGTTCGACTCGGTGACGGCCGAGAACGAGATGAAGATCGACGCCACCGAACCACAGCGGGGCCGGTTCGACTTCACCGCCGCCGACCGCGTCTACAACTGGGCGGTGCAGAACGGCAAGGAGGTGCGCGGCCACACACTGGCCTGGCACTCCCAGCAGCCCGGCTGGATGCAGAGCCTCAGCGGCAGCGCACTGCGCCAGGCGATGATCGACCACATCAACGGCGTGATGGCCCACTACAAAGGCAAGATCACCCAGTGGGACGTCGTGAACGAGGCGTTCGCCGACGGCAGTTCGGGAGCCCGGCGGGATTCCAACCTGCAACGCACCGGCAACGACTGGATCGAGGTCGCCTTCCGCACCGCGCGCGCTGCCGACCCGGCGGCCAAGCTCTGTTACAACGACTACAACGTCGAGGACTGGACCTGGGCCAAGACCCAGGCCATGTACGCCATGGTCCGGGACTTCAAGCAGCGCGGCGTGCCGATCGACTGCGTCGGCTTCCAGTCGCACTTCAACAGCGGCAGCCCCTACAACAGCAACTTCCGCACCACCCTGGAGAACTTCGCCGCCCTCGGCGTCGACGTGGCCATCACCGAACTCGACATCCAGGGCGCCCCGGCTTCGACCTACGCCAACGTCACCAACGACTGCCTGGCCGTCCCGCGCTGCCTCGGCATCACCGTCTGGGGTGTGCGCGACACCGACTCCTGGCGATCGGAGCAGACGCCGTTGCTGTTCAACGGTGACGGCAGCAAGAAGCCCGCCTACACCGCCGTCCTCAACGCACTCAACGGCGGCTCCACCACACCCCCCGAGGAGTCCGGACAGATCAAGGGCGTCGGTTCCGGCCGCTGCCTGGACGTGCCCGACACCAGCACCACCGACGGCACCCAGCTGCACCTGTGGGACTGCCACAACGGCGCCAACCAGCAGTGGACGTACACCGACACCGGCGAGCTCAGGGTCTACGGCAACAAGTGCCTGGACGCCGCCGGCACCGGCAACGGCACCAAAGTCCAGATCTACAGCTGCTGGGGCGGCGACAACCAGAAGTGGCGCCTCGACTCCGACGGATCCGTCGTCGGCGTCCAGTCCGGCCTCTGCCTCGACGCCGTCGCAGGCGGCACCGCCAACGGCACTCTGATCCAGCTGTACTCCTGCTCGAACGGCAGCAACCAACGCTGGACCCACACCTGATGTGACCTGCCACAAGTGAAGGGACGCGTCGATGACGGCCTGTGCTGCGGCCTTTCCCGCCCCTCCAGGAAGACATCGTCGATGATCCCGGGTCGCCGCCTCGGTGGCGGCGACCCTCGCGGTCAGAGCGCCGATGAGGAGCAGACCACGGCCTCCGTCCTCGTCGGGGCCGGAAGCCGGCCGAGTCACACGACGTCGAAACCGGCCGCGACACGGCCCCGGCCCCCTCGGCCCCACAACCGCGCCCAACCCGGTCCCCGCCCCGTGGGTCGGCACCCCCAGACAGGCACCGACCCACGGGGCGGTGACCGGCAGGAGGTGTGCGTCGACCCAGTTTTCCCCGGTCTCCGCGTTGACCCAGGGGTCGTCGATCACGACGGCACCGGGTAGTGACGCCGTGGCAGAGCGGCGGAGTTCGAGGAGTCGGACACGGTCGTAGTCCGTGCGATACCGCAGAGCAAGTGGCTTCCATCTGTTTCGTACGTATGGAGGGGCACCAGCCTCGTGCTTTCGCGAGGTGGGCCGTCCAAGAGCTGATCAGAAACTCGGAAGTGCTCTTGAACTGCGGCGATGGGTCTCAAGCCCGACCTTGACCGCACTCTCGATACAGCCGTCCAGCTCCTTGCCCATCTCGATCCGCCGACCACGGTCTTCCAGACCCGGACGGGCCTGTCAGTCCGGGAACTGGACCGCACCGGACGCCATGTCGGTCGCCCGCCTACTCGACTCCCTCGTCAGCGTCGCCCGACTCGACGGCCACGCCCACGGGACGCCCTGCACCACTCCGTCGCCGCGTCCGCCCTGGACAACGCGGCGACAGACGCCCTCCACGCGGTGATCGCCACGGCCGGGCCGGGAGCCGGCGTCCTGTCCGCCCACCGCCATGAGGCTCTGACGGGCGCGGTCGGACACGCCGAGACGAGGCCCGAAAGGCTGCCGCAGGCCGAACCAGCCCCCGGCCAGGAGGACCCGACGCCGGGATGACCCGCCGTACCGCCCACGCTGTTTGGCACTGTCGGCGTTTCGGCCATTTCCTGCCCGCACCCGCCCCGAGCCAGACCAGGGATCCCATGCCCGCGGGGCCCCTGACGCAGGAAACAGCAGGCTCCCCAGCACGACCGAATGACGTGTGTTCGATATCGCAGCCGTGTCGTTAGACCTCACGACTCTGCCGCAGCGACCGCCCCAGGGGGAACGATGACCTCGGCCATTACACAGGACCAGCCACCGCAACCCCCGAAGGGGGCCGCGCCGGACGACGAACCGCATGAGGCCGGTGTTCGAGAGGAGGAATACCTCTACCGGGACGCGTCGAGGCTCCAGGCCGGCTCCCTGCTGACCTCCCGCACCATGGCGCGTCGCCTCCCCGCGCTCGTCCGGCGCTCGGTGCAGATGGCCTGGCGCGTGGACCGCGGCGCGACCATCGGCCTGCTGGTGTGCCAGATCGGGACCGGCGTCCTCGCGGCCCTCGGCCTCCTCGCCGTCACGGGCACGATCACCGCGCTGGTCTCCTCGGGCGACATCACCGCGCGGCTGTGGGACGCCGCCCCGCAGCTGGCCGTGATCGCCGCCGCCACCGGCCTGCGCGCCCTGCTGGGCATCACCGTCGTCTGGCTCACCGGGCGTCTGCGCCCGGTGCTCGGCCGGGCGGCGGAGCTGACGATGATCGAGGCCGCGCTCGGCGCGGAACTGGCCGCCAACAACAAGCCCGGCTACAACGACGCCTACGACATCGCCGACCGCGGCGCCCAGGTCACCCCCGACCTCGTCGAAGAAGCGCAGGACGTCCTCGCGACGACCGCCACGCTCGCGGCCGGCGCCACCGTCCTGACCGTCCTGCACCCCCTGCTCCTTCCCCTTCTCTTCCTCGCCTGCCTGCCGCAGGCCGCCGCCTACGTCCGCTCCGCCCGCGTGATCTACCTCGCCGGCCTGGAGACCTCCGGACGGCGCCGGATGCTGGGCAAGCTGCGCTGGCACATGGCCTACCAGGAGTCCAGCGAGGAGATGCGCGCCTGCCTGGCCGGCCCCTTCCTGATCGGCCGGTACCGGAAGCTGGCCGCCTCGGTCAACGCCGCCGAACGCAAGGCCGCGAACACCGGTGCCTCGATGGGACTGGCCGGAGCAGTGGCCGGCGGGATCGCCTCGGCCGCGGTGTGGGCGGCGCTGCTGTGGCTCCTGGCCTCCGGGCGGATCAGCCTGGCGGCCGGTGGCGGCGCCGTCTTCGCCCTCCAGACCGCCACCGGCTCGGTGCGCGGCATCATCAACGGCGGGGCCCGCCTGGTGCGCACCGGCTGGTACGTGCAGGACTGGCAGAACTTCCTCGACAACGCCCACGGCCAGGCCATGACCGACTCCCGCGGCACCGCGCCCGTGACCGCGGCCCCGGAGCGCTTCGAGGTCCGCGACGTCACCTACCGCTACGACGGCGCACCGAAGGACAGCCTGAGCGACGTCTCCCTGCACGTGAAGCGCGGCGAGATCGTGGCACTGGTCGGAGAGAACGGCTCAGGCAAGACGACCCTCTCTCGCCTGCTGTGCGGGCTGCTGCTGCCCACCGAGGGCGACGTGGCCTGGGACCACGCCTCCACCGCGGACCTGGACCCCTGGGGGTCGTGGGAGCACGTCGCGCTGGTGCCGCAGAAGTTCACCTACCTGCCGCTGACGATGCGCGACAACATCACCTTCGGGCAGGGCGACACCAGCGACGCGGCCCTGCTCGCCGCGTGCGAGGCGTCCGGCGCCGCGGAGATGCTGCCGGGCTTGCGCTCCGGGCTGAACACCCTGCTGACCAGCGAGTGGTTCGGCGGACAGCAGCTCTCCGGCGGGCAGTGGCAGCGCCTGGTCCTCACCCGCGCGTTCCACCGGCAGGCGGCGCTGCTGGTGATGGACGAACCCACGGCGGCCCTCGATGCCCGCGCGGAGCACCGGATCTTCGCCGGCCTGCGCGAACTGGCCAAGGACCGCGCCATCCTGCTGATCACGCACCGCCTCACCAATGTGGCCGTCGCCGACCGGATCGTGGCCCTGGACCAAGGGCGGATCGTCCAGGAAGGCACCTACACCCAGCTCACCCAGGAGCCAGGTCTCTTCCGGAGCTTGTGGGAGCTGCAGCGCCGGATGAGCGGCGACACCCCCTAGCTGTTCCGGGCCGCCCACTCCCCCGTCCAGCATCTCGGCAGGCGGAGCCACGTGACCTCTCCCGTCTCCTCTATTGATCCCAGTGGCTCGGGAATCTCTACTGGACGGAATCCAGCTGGAGGCCAACGCCATCGGCTTCAGCCAGGACCTCGTCCGTGGTAGCTGGGTGATGCGGAGCACCGGCTGGCCGTAGAGCACGACGAGGCAGCCTGCCACCCTGTCTGGCAGGGCGAGGCCCGCGTCGCGGAGAAGGCGTTTGCGGATCTTCCAGCGCTCGCCCACTTCAGCGAGTCACTCGGCGTTCTCCTCCGGCGTGGTGGAGCGTCAAGTGCGGAGGTGAGAGGCGCCGTTGAGGTCGACGATGGTCCCCGAGGCCCAAGCCGCGGCGGGGGAGGCGAGGAAGTGCACCGTGGCGGCGACCTCTTCCGGGGTGCCGACTCGCCCGAAAGGGCTCTCCGCGCGCAGACGCTCGCCTTCCGGGCCGGACAGCTTCCCCGTCTGCCGTTCGGTGGCGACGAACCCGGGAGCGACGGAGGTGACCGCGATGCCGTGCGGGGCCAGGGCCACGGCCAGTGACTGGCCGAGGGCGTGCAGCGCCGCCTTGGTCGCCCCGTAGGCGGGAAAATCGGGTTCGCCCCGAAACGCGCCGCGCGAGCCGACGTTCACGATCGCACCGCCGGTGCCCCGGTCGACGAGGTGGCGGGCCGTGGCCCAGCACAAGTCGGCCGCGCCCAGGAGGTTGACGTCCACCATCCGCCGCCAGACCTGCTGCCAGTGCTCCAGCGGGGTCTCGGCGATCGGGTGCCGGGTGTCCGCCGCGGGTGCCACGGCCGCGTTGTTCACCAGCACGTCCACGGTGCCGAGCGCGGCCACCGCCTCGGCCACGGTCCGTTCGGCCGCACCTGGTTCGCCGAGATCGGCCTGGAGCAGAGTGTGCCCGGTGCCGGGCAGCTCCCGCACCGTCCGTTCGGCGTCCGCACGGCGACCGGCGTACTGCACCGCGACCCGGTCACCGTCGGCGGCGAAGGCCCTCGCGACGGCGCGGCCGATGCCCCGCGATCCGCCGGTGACCAGCACACCCCTCATCGGGCGAACACCATCGACTCGTCACGGAAGGACTTGAACTCCAGGGCGTTGCCCGCGGGGTCGCGGAAGAACATGGTCCACTGTTCGCCGGGCTCACCGGGAAAGCGGCGATGCGGCTCGATGTCGAAGTGCACCCCCGCGGCTCGCAGCCGCTCGGCGAATTGATGGAAGGACTGTTCGGGCAGCAGTAGACCGTAGTGCGGAATCGGCACCTGATGCTGTCCCACCGGGCTGGTGCCCGCCGGCTGCGGCGCGGCCGGCACCAGGTGGGTCACCAACTGGTGCCCTTCGAGATTCCAGTCCACCCAGTGGGCGGTGCTGCGCCCCTCGGGCAGGCCCAGCACCTGTCCGTAGAAGCCGCGGGCGGCGACCAAGTCGTCGACCGGGACGGCCAGGTGGAAAGCGGGTCGCTGTGACATCGGGGTTCCCTCCGGTGGACTCGGTGGCCGGGGCAGCCTGACTCACCAGTTGTCCGAATGTCAACATTCGGACAACACTCCGTCCGTTCTCGGAGTCCGGAGCGAGTCACCTCGAACCGGTCTGGCCGTCGACGTTGTCCGGATGTCAACATTGCCTCCATGTCATCTGCACTGCCGAAGGCCGCCCGGCGCGGGCTGGCTGACGAAGCCGCCGACCTGGTGCGCGCCGCGATTTTCTCGGGTCACTTCCCACCCGGAGCCCCACTGCGCGAAGTGGAGCTGGCCGAACACCTCGGGGTCAGCCGCGGCTCGGTCCGGGAAGGGCTGGCCCGGCTGGAGCGGGAAGGGTTGGTGCGTGGCGGCTGGCACCGCGGTACCACCGTCATCGAGGTGACGGCCGAGGACGTCCAGGAGGTCTACGCACTCCGGGCCGCGCTGGACCGCCTGGCCGCGACCACCGCGCGGCGAGCCGCGACCGCGGAGCACCTGTCTGCGCTGGATCGGCTGGTGGCCGAGATGACGGCCGAGATCGCCGAGGGCAGCGACGCCCCCCGACTGGTGGCATTGGACATGGCCTTCCACGACCAGATCCACGCCGCCGCCGGAAACGGCAGGCTCACCTCCGCCTGGGAGGCGATCCGCTCTCAGTTGCATCTGTTTCAGCTGCACCGCGTCGACGCCGCCTACGACCACTACCGCGCACGCGTGGTCGACGAGCATCGCGAGCTGGCCGCTCTCCTGCGCTCCGGCGACATCCGGACACTGGCCCGCCGGGCCGAGGAGCATGTGGACTCCGCACGGCGCAGTCTGCTGGCCGGTCTGCCGACCGCGCAGTGACGTCAAGCACCGAGGCGTCCGGCCGTACCTGAGCGTGCCCTGTACCTGGGCACGGCACGAGGGCAAGAGCAAGACGCTCTCGGGCCCATGACGGGAAGTGGCCAGGCCGCCGTGCCCCCCGGGTACGGGCTTCCTGGATGCCGCGCACCCATCGGGGAATGTCCTGAACAGCCGGTTCACACCGGGTCGGAGGTGGCGGGACACCGTGTGCAGTACTTCCGACAGCCACCACAGACACGCCGTCGGCGCCGCTTCGACGGCCGGGTTCACCATCGTCGACCAGCGCGGCAAGAGGGTGTCGTTCGACGGGCCGGTGGAACGGATCGCCACCGCGATCATCCCGTCACCGTCGATGATCGCCGCGGTGGACGACTCGCACGACCGCATCGCCGGCATCAACGAGTCCACACTCCAGGCCAACAAGGGGGGCGTCTTCGGCACGCTGTTCCCCGAGTCCAGGAAGACGACCACCATCGCCGGCGCCGACTTCGTCCCGACCGTGGAGACCACGCTCTCGCTCGAGCCCGACGTGGTGATCCAGTGGGGCGACATGGGCGACGAGGTCAACGCCCCCTGGCAAGCGCCGGCTTCAAGGTGATCGGCCTCACCTACGGCCCCCAGGAGCAGATGGAGACCTGGATCGAGATATTCGGCACGCTGGTCGGCAGGAAGAAGCGCGCCACCGGCCTCGTCGAGTGGACGCACGAGGAGGACAAGGCCATCCGCGCCCTGGTCGCACCGCACACCAGGAAGGTCGGCCCCAGGGTGCTCTACCCGCACACCGCTGCCGACGGCTGGACCACCGCCAACGAGTCCCAGTACGTGTCGCACTGGACGGACCCGGCCGGTGGCGTCAACGCCGCCGCGGGCGAGGCCACCGCCACCCCACAGGTCTCCACCGAACAGCTGCTCAGCTGGGACCCCGAGGTGGTCCTCCCTCTCCGGCTTCGACGCCACCACCCCCGCCGACCTCTACGCCGACAAGAAGCCGGCGGGCCTGCGCGCCGTCCGCGCACGCCGCGTCCACGAGGTCTGGACCGGCTCCCCGGTCTGCGCGGGTTCCGCCCCGCCGAGACCAACTACTGGTGGTGGCGAACGCCCGGCGGCGACAACGGCGTCCGCCGGTCCTGCGCCATCCACGACGCCTGGGACCACCTGACGGAACGCTCCGTGCGCCGGCACTACCACGGGCTCCTCGCACCCCCCGCCGGTGCCACGTCGGTGCGTCCAGTGCGCACACGGATTTCCGCCGGCCCCGGCGTCGGTCTGCCCCGTTCATTCCCGGAAACGCCACGTACCGCCGTCCCGGTCGGACGGCGGTACGTGGGTGGTGGGCGGCGAAGCGGGCCGCCCGGCCGGAAAGGGGTCGTCAGACCGTCGTGACCACCTGGTCGTAGGTGAGGCGGGGGGAGCGGTCGAACCAGGCGTTCTCGCCCGGTTTGCCCATGTTGACCACGGCGAGGACCGAGTGCTCGCCGTCTGCGAAGAACTCCTTGTTGAGGCCGTCGGCGTCGAAGCCGGTCATGGGGCCGGCGGCCAGGCCCGCGGCGCGGACGCCGAGAATGAAATAGCCCACCTGCAGGGAGGCGTTGAATCGCGCGGACTGCTCCCGCACGGCGCGGTCCGAGAACACGAGGTCCTTGACCTGGGGAAAATGCGGGAGCTGCTCCGGGAGCTCCTCGTGGAACTCGTTGTCCGCGGCGAGGATCGCGACCAGCGGGGCCGTCTCGGCCTTCTTGTTGTTGCCTTCCGCAAGGTGCTTGACCAGGCGCTTGCGGCCCTCGTCCGAACGGACCAGGACGATGCGGAGCGGCTGCTGGTTCATCGAGGTGGGG
>NZ_BAABCQ010000104.1:0-27898 GCF_039539045.1 Streptomyces marokkonensis | reverse complement strand
TTCCATATTCAACTAGTTCCCACGCGCAGCGTCGACACAGGCGACCGCGACACGGCGTCACGCCGCCACGCCGCCGCGGCGGACCCCGCTTGAAACTCCGATGGAAATGATTACCATGTGCGGCGTCGCGAGCGCCAAGCAGGCCGCCCGGCCCACCGGATGACGGACCGTCGGCGGGACGAGAGGCCTTCGGCCCGCACCCCGACACACAGCCGACCGACCCCACTCCACGGGAGGTGGGCGTCCTGCGCGACGCATCGACAACACAGCCACCGCCACCGTGGCGCCCCACGCGACAGCGGAGGGCCGTTCTGGGCGCCCTGCACGACCGCACCGGCTTCACATCCGCCCAGGAACTGCACGAGGCGCTCGAGGCCGACGGCATCACCATCGGCCTGACCACGGTGTACCGGACCCTTCGCGCACTGGACCGCTCGGGACGGGTCGACGTCGTGCGGGAGAAGACCGGAGAACGGCTCTACCGGCCGCGACCCACCGACGGGCACCGCCACTACCTGGTCTGCCGCGACTGCGGCGTCAGCACCGCGGTGGAGGCGGACGCGGTGGAACGCTGGGCGGACGACGTGGCCGAGGCCACGGGATTCGCCGACGTGGAGCACACCGTGGAACTGACCGGCGTCTGCGTCCCCTGTCGCGACACCGCCACACCTCCACCCCCGCACAGCGCTCGCGGAACCCACCCGATCCGAGAATGAAAACGATTGTCATCGTGCTACGGTCGTCGCACGCTCAACCATTGACCGGCCCTTTACCCGGAGTGACCCGTGCGCGTCCCTGCCCGTCTCCTGCCCCTCCCCGCGGCACTCGCCGCCTCCGCCCTGCTCACCGGCTGCTTCGCGTCCACGGAGGCCACCGGCGCCGACGCGGGCGAGCGGATCAGCGTCGCGATGATGCAGCCGCCGCGTTCCGGTCTGTCCCCGCTCTCCGACGACGCCTTCAAGCTGTCCCGCTGGTCGACGGCGGAGACGCTCGTGAAGCTGGACGCGGACGGCGACGCCGAGCCCGCGCTCGCCACCGGGTGGAAGCAGTCCGGCCGCAGCTGGACCTTCGCTCTGCGCGAGGGTGTCACCTTCCACGACGGTACGAAGCTGACCGCCGAGGCCGTGGTCCGCTCTCTGAACCGGGCCGCCCGCGCCGCTCCCAAGCCCCGCATTCTCGACGGCGTCGAGCTGACCGTGAAGGCGGTGGACACCACCACCGTGGTCGTCACCACTGCCGAGGAGGACCCGTTGGTCCCCCAGCGGCTCAGCTCCCCCCAGTTGTCGATCCTCTCGGCGAAGGCGTACCGGGGGAAGACGGTCGACCCGGTCGGCACCGGCACCGGTCCGTTCGAGCTGACCGAGGTGAACGGCACCTCCTCCGCCGCCCTCGACCGCTACGACAGCTACTGGGGCGGCACGGCCAAGGCTCCCGGCATCGACGTCACGTTCGTGCCGGACGGCACCGCACGCGCCGCCGCCCTGCGCAGCGGCGAGGCCGACATCGTCGAGGCGGTGCCCGTCTCGCAGGCCGCGCTGCTGGACGAGGAGCTGATCACCGAGGTCCCGATGCCGCGCACCAACACCCTGTACCTCAACACGGACAAGGGCACCTTCAAGGACCCCGCGCTGCGGGCCGCGGCACGGGAGGCGATCGACGCCGAGTCCCTCGTGAAGGGCGTGTACGAGGGCAGGGCGGACGTGGCCGAGGGGCTGCTCGGGCCCGCACTGCCGTGGGCCGCCGACCTGCGCGAACCGGTACGGCGCGCCAAGGCGGGCGATCCGGACGGCAGGAAGATCACCATCGGCACGTTCACCGACCGGGCGGAGCTGCCCGAGGTCGCCGCCGCACTGCAACAGCAGCTGAAGAAGGCGGGTTTCCAGGTGAAGCTCGAGGTCCGCGAGTACGCCAACATCGAGTCCGACGCCCTGTCGGGCGCCTTCGACGCGTTCATCCTCTCCCGCGCCACCGTCCTCGACTCGGGCGATCCGGCCGCGTACCTCTACAGCGACTTCGCCTCCAACGGCTCCTTCAACATCTCCCAGCTGGCCGACTCCGCTGTGGACAAGGCCCTGGACAAGGCGGGCGCGACGCCGACGGGTGACGCCCGCCGCCGGGCGGTCGTCGACGCCGAGGCCGCAGTGCTCGCCACCGACGCGGCCGTGCCGATGCTCCACGAGCGCGTGATCCAGGGCGACGCCGCCGACGTGGTCGGCGCGGCCCACGACCCGCGCGAGCGGGAACTGGTCACGCTCGACACCCACGTCAAGTGAGGCCCTCCGCAGCGGGGATGACCCGCGCCGTCTCCCTCTTCGCCGTGCTGGCCACCGTCGGCCTGCTGCCCTGGCTCTCCGGCCGGGACCCCGCCCTGACCGTGCTGCGCGCCCGGTCCGCCGAGCAGGAGCCGACCGAGGAGGCACTGTCCGCCATCCGCCGGGACCTGGGGCTGGACGCCGGCCCGCTCTCCCTGCTCGGTGACTGGGCGGCCGGGCTGGTGCGTGGCGATCTCGGCACCTCGTGGGTGTCGGGGACGGACATCCTGCCGTCGGTCGCCTCCGGACTCCAGGTGTCGCTGGGCCTGATGGCGGCGGCGCTGACCGTGGCGGTGCTGCTGGCCGTGGCACTGGTGACGCCCGTGCTGGTGCGCGGGCGGGGTTCGGCCGGGGCGGTCGCCGCCATGGCCGCCGCCGTGCCCGAGTTCCTCCTGGCCACCGTGGCGCTGCTGGTGTGCGGAGTGTGGCTGGGGTGGCTGCCGACGTCGGGCTGGCAGGGGCCCGCGTACATGATCCTGCCGGCCCTCGCGCTCGGCGTTCCGGCGGGCGGTCTGCTCGGCCGGCTCGTCGCGGACGCGCTGCCCGCCGTGCTGGACGAACGGTGGGTGGAGCTGTGGCGGGGCGCGGGCGTGAGCCGTACCCGGATCTCGGCCGCCGCGCTGCGCCGCGTACTTCCGCCGCTGGTCCCCCAGTTCGGGATGGTCGCGGTCGGCCTGACGGGGGGCGCGGTCGCCGTGGAGGCCGTGTTCGCGGTTCCCGGCATCGGACGTACCGCGCTGGGTGCCGCCAAGTCGCAGGACCTTCCTCTGCTCCAGGGCTCGGTCCTCGCCCTCCTGGCCCTGGGCCTGGTCACCGGCGCGCTGGCCGCCCTCGTACGGCGCCGGCTGCTGGGCCCCGCCCTGCGCGACGCCGGGCTCTCGCTGCCCCCGGCCCGCCCGGTCCGGGCGCACCCGGCGGTCCCGGTCGTCCTCGCCACCGTGCTGCTGGCGGCGATCGGCTGGGGTCTGCTGCGCGACCCGTACGCGGTGGACACCACGGCGCGGCTGGCGTCGCCGTCGTGGGCGTACCCGCTGGGCACCGACGGGCTCGGCCGAGACGTACTGGCCAGGCTCGGGCACGGTGCCGCTTCCACGGTCGGCACGGCGGCGGCCGTCTGCCTACTGAGCCTGCTGGCCGGCCTGGCACTGGGCTTCCTGCCCGGCGTCGCGGCGGGGGCGGCGGACATCGCCAACGCTCTGCCACCCGTGATCGTCGGCATCCTGGTCGCGGCGGCGGCCGGTCCCGGCACCGGTGGCGCGGCCCTCGCCGTCGCCCTGATCTCCTGGCCGCCCCTGGCGGCGCACGCGGCCGCGCTGGTGCAGGAGGTGCGGGCGTCGGCGTTCCTGACCGCTCAACGCGCCATCGGCGCACGGCCCCTGTGGATCCTCACTCGGCACGTCCTGCCGTCCGTCGCGGCCCCGGTCGCACGCCATGCCCTGCTGCGACTGCCCGGCATCGCCCTCGCTCTCGCCTCCCTGGGCTTCCTGGGCCTGGGTGCCCAGCCGCCCGCCCCCGAGTGGGGGCTGCTCCTGGACGAATCGCGCGCCTACATCGAACGCGCCCCCTGGGCGGCACTCGCCCCGGCCGTCGCACTGGCCCTGCTGGCGGGGCTGGCCGTGTCGGGGGCTGCGTCCGCGCGGGGCCGGGGGGCCCGCCGCGCGACCGGCCACACCATACGAAAGGAGACCGCCCGTGTCGTCCGAGGCACTGCTGTCGGTGCGTGACCTGCGAATCGCGTTCGGCACCGTCGAGGCGGTTCGCGGGCTGTCCTTCGATGTCCGCCCGCGCGAGGTGTTCGCCGTCGTGGGGGAGTCGGGCGCCGGCAAGTCCCTCACCGCCCGGGCGCTGCTCGGCATGGTGCCGCGGGGCGCGACGACCGGCGGCAGCGTGCGGTTGCGCGGCTCCGCCGATCCAGCCGCCGAACGCGGGCGCCGGATCACCCTCGTTCCACAGGACGCCCTGTCCGCCCTCTCGCCCGTCCACCCGGTCGGCGACCAGCTCGCCGCCGCCGTACGGTCGGTGCGGCGCCTGCCCCGTGGTCAGGCGCGCGCCCGGGCCGTGGCGGCACTGGACCGGGTCGGCATCCCGGACGCCGCTCGCCGGGCGCGGGCCTACCCGCACGAGTACTCGGGCGGCATGCGGCAGCGCGCGGTGATCGCCATGGCGACGGTCAACGAGCCCGACGTCGTCGTCGCCGACGAACCGACCACCGCGCTGGACGAGGAGCGCCGCGAGCAGGTTCTGCGGGTGCTCGCCGAGCAGCGGGAGGCGGTCGGCGCCGCGCTGGTGCTCGTCACCCACGACCTGGAGGTCGTGCGGGAACACGCGGACCGCGTACTGGTGATGTACGCGGGCCGGGCGGCCGAACTCGGCCCGGTCCGGCAGGTGCTCGGCAGTCCGCGCGCCCCCTACACGGCGGGCCTGCTGGCCTCGCTCCCGCAGGACGGCCCCCGGCTCCGCCGGCTGCCGGCGCTTCCCGGTACCCCGCCCGCGCCGGACGCGCTCGGGCCGGGCTGCGCCTTCGCGCCGCGCTGCCCCCTGGCGACGGACCGGTGCCGCGACCAGGAACCGGAAGCGCGGACGGTGGACGGCCGCCTGGTCGCCTGCCATCACGCCGATGACATGCCCGACCCTCTCCGGGAGTTCGTGTGAACCACCCCCTGCTGGACGTCCGCGACATCACCGTCCGCTACGGCCCGGTGACCGCCGTGGACCAGCTATCGTTCGCGCTGGACGCCGGTGAGACCCTCGCCCTCAACGGCCCCTCCGGCTGCGGCAAGTCCTCCACGGCCCTCGCGGTGCTCCAGCTGCGCAGGCCCGACGGTGGGCAGGTCCGCTTCGAGGGGCGGGAGCTGACGGCCCTGACGGAACGCGAACTGCGCCCCCTGCGCCCGCGCATGCAGCCGGTCTTCCAGGACCCCTACGGCTCCCTCAGCCCTCGTCACCGCGTCCGCGACGCGGTGGCCGAGCCGCTCAGGATCCGGGGCGCCTGGGACAGGTCCGACGGACCCGCCCGCGTGGCCGAGCTGCTCGACCGGGTCGGTCTCGACCCCGCGTACGGAGACCGGCGCCCGCACGAACTCTCCGGAGGCCAGTGCCAACGGGCCGGAATCGCCCGGGCCCTGGCCTGTGAACCGCGACTGCTCGTCCTCGACGAACCGGTTTCCGCGCTCGACGCCTCCGTGCGGGCGGGGGTCCTGAATCTGCTCGACGACCTCCAGGACGAACTGGGCCTCGGCTACCTGTTCATCTGTCACGACCGGGCCGTCGTACGGCACTTCGCGGACCGGGTGGTCGAGATGCGGAACGGACGCGGCGTCCACACCTGACGACGGCCGTGAGAACCACGGGACTGGCACGGCCGACGCACACTCCCGCCGATGTACGGGTGCACGACACCGCGGACGCCGTTCACCCGCATTCGGTTCCCGACGCGCGCGTCCGAATCGGCACGGAATTCACCTGGAGAGGCTCTCCAACGGTGCGCGAAAGGGCAAGGAAATTGCCCGTACGGCATCGAAATGCGCCCGTTACGAAGACTCCCGGATGCCGGTTCTGTATTTTGCTCTCCGTCAGGAACGACCGTGCCTCCCGGCCACACCAGCCCGCCTCGCCCCAGGCTTCGAGGCAGCCACCGTCACGAGACGGTCATGAACAGTCGCGAGACATTCACACGCGTCATTTCCTGTTCCAGCCCTCCATATGGCGGCTGGTAACGTGCCCGCCGTTCGACCCCCACAGAACACAGTTCTCGATCCTTGGATTCCACTTCATGACTGGTACGCCGGACGACACCACCTCCACGAACACTTTCGCCCCGGGCGGGCGCCGTCGGCACCGCAAGGCAGGAGTGAGCCGCATCGGTGCTCGACGGGCCCTCGTGCTCGCGATGGCCGTGCCCGTGGCCTCCGCCACCCTGGCCGGTACCTCGGCCTTCGCCGCCGAGGGCACCACCGCGCCCGCGCAGGGCATCTCGGTCGACGACCTCGACGCCGACGACGCGCAGTTGGTCAAGAACCTCGACGAGCGCGTCGCCGACGAGCGCCTGGGCTCCGACGTCAGCGGCGTGGTGCTCGACGCCGACTCGGACACCCCGCTGTGGGACCACAACGGGTCCACCACTCTCATGCCGGCTTCCAACGCCAAGCTCGCCACGGCCACCACCGCCCTGACGCTGCTGGGCGCGAACCACGAGTTCACCACGAAGGTCGTGTACGGCGACGGCACCCTCACCCTCGTCGGCGGCGGTGACCGCACCCTCACGAGCGACGACGTCGCGGAGATGGCCAAGACGGCCGTCGACGGGCTCAAGGCCGCGGGCCTGACCAGCGTCAAGGTCCGCGTGGACGACAGCCTGTTCGCCGACCCGAGCCTCGCCAAGGGCTGGAACGAGGGCTACTACCCCACCGAGGTCACGCCGGTCCGCTCGCTCGTCGTCGACGGCGCCGCCGTCAACGACACGTCGATCAACGCCGGCAACGTCTTCGCCAAGAAGCTCGCCGCGCAGGGCATCACCGTCGACGGCGACGTCAGCCGCGCGACGGCGAAGCAGTCCGACGTACCGGTGGCGCAGCACAAGTCGGCGCCGCTGTCGGAGATCGTCAAGCAGATGCTCAAGACGAGCGACAACAACATCGCGGAGACCCTGCTGCGGATGTCCGCCGTGGAGCTGGGCAAGCCGGCCACCTTCGAGGGCGGTGCGGAGCTCGTCCGCCAGGTGCTGAGCTCGTACGGGATCTCTCTCGACAACTTCGAGATGCACGACGGCAGCGGCCTCTCCCGCGCCGACCGCATCCCGGCCGCGACCCTCGCGCAGCTCCTCGACGCGATCACGGAGTCCCCCGCCCTGAGCTCGATCCTGGAAGGCCTGCCGGTCGCCGGCGAGGCCGGTGCCAGCCTCGGCCCGGAGTGGGGCCGCTTCGACGACGCCAACTCCGAGTGCGCCGTCGGCAAGGTGCACGCGAAGACGGGCACGCTCACCGGGGCCGTCGCCCTGAGCGGCGTCACGCGGACCGAGGACGGCGAGTGGAGGATCTTCTCCTTCATCGAGAACAACTCGTCGGCCGACCCGAGTGACATCAAGGACGCCATGGACGGCCTCGCGGCCACCGTGAACGGCTGCTGGGCCTGACCGGTCACCTCGTCCGACACATCGCACATCACGGTCCGTCTGCGCGTCGCCCACCGGCGGCGCGCAGTCGCGTGGCCCTCCGGCGGCGCGCAGTCGCGTGGCCCTCCGGCTCCCGCCCCCTCCCGCCGACCACCCCTCGACAGCTTTCCGCGCACGGGGCTGTTCGAGGAGTTTCGGTGAAAGATCTGGCGACGACGGGGCGCGGACGGTGACTGCCGGCCGTTGCACGCAAGCACGTTCGACATTACGGTTCGTGGCCTCACAGGGCGACCACCGAGGTTCGAGAGGTGCACCCGGCGCATGCGGCAGCCGACTGTCCAGACCATCCGGAATCCGGTCCTGCCGGGTTCGCACCCGGACCCGAGCGCACTGCGCGTGGGCGACGACTTCTACCTGGCCACCTCGACCTTCGAATGGCATCCCGGCGTACGGCTGCACCACTCCCGTGATCTTGTCCACTGGCGACCGCTGGGAGGCGTCCTGGACACCACACGCCTCCTCGATCTCACCGGCTGTCCCGATTCCGGCGGGGTGTGGGCACCGAACCTCACCTACGCGGACGGCCTGTTCCACCTGGTCTTCAGCAACGTCTCCACGTATGCGGGAGGCTTCACGGACAGCCCCAACCACCTCACCACGGCCCCGTCGGTCCATGGTCCCTGGTCCGATCCCGTGCCACTGCACGCGCGCGGTTTCGACGCGTCCCTCTTCCATGACGGTCCCGACAGCTGGCTGCTGAACCTGGTCCACGACTGGCGGCCCGGTCACGGCGGCTCGGCCGGCCTGGAGGCGACCCGGTACGACCGGTCCGCGCGCCGTCTCGTCGGGGACCCGGTTCCGATCACGCTGCCGCCACAGGCCGGCTGGATCGAAGGCCCCAACCTCTACCGGCACGCCGACTGATACTACCTGCTGACCGCGGACGGCGGCACCGGCTACGACCACCAGGTCACCGTCGCGCGTTCCCGCGCACTGTCCGGTCCGTACGAGCGCGATCCGTGCGGGGCGCTGGTCACCGCCCGCCACCATCCGGACCTGCCCCTGCAGAAAGCCGGACACGGCAGCCTTGTCGCGACCGAGGACGGCCAGTGGTACCTGGCCTATCTCGTCGCCCGGCCCGAAGGCCGCCGCGGGCCGTGCGTGCTGGGCCGCGAGACCGCGCTGGCACCCGTCACCTGGACGTCCGACGGATGGCCGCGTGTCCCGACCGGTCTGCCCTCGCTGGAAGTTCCCGGCCCCACCCCTGGCCCTCTCCCTGTCCCCGGCCCGGTCGACGGTGGTGGTGGTGATGTCGTCGGCCTCGGGGATGACGAGGTCGACGGCTTCGACCAGCCGGCTCTCGGACCGCAGTGGTCGACGCTGCGACGTCCGGCGACTTCCGACTGGCTGTCACTCACCGCCCGCCCGTCGCATCTGCGGCTGCACGGCGGCCGATCGCCGCAGAGCCTGACCGGCTCCAGCCTGGTCGGCCGCCGGGTGACCTCCGCGAACGGTGCCTTCGAGGTGAGGATGGAGTACCGGCCGCGGTCCTTCCAGCACCTGGCCGGGATCACGGCGTACTACAACACGCGCACCTGGTACTTCCTGTACGTCACAGCTGACGACGAGGGCCGGGCGGTGCTGCGCGTGGCCGGCTGCGACCGCGGTGCGCCGAGCGTGGACGAGGCCGGCGGGGTCTCGCTGGGCGAGGTGCGCCGCCTGCGTCTGGGCCTCGATCTGCGGGGGCCCGGCCTGCGTTTCCGTTACGCCACCGACGGCGACTGGCACCCGGTCGGCCCGTTGCTCGACGCCACCGTCCTGTCCGACGAGCACGCCGAGGTGTCCGAGAGCGGGCAGATCAGGGCCCTCGGCTTCACCGGCGCGTTTGTCGGTATGTGGGCCTGGGACCTCACCGGGGGCGGCCTGCCCGCGGACTTCGAGGAGGCGTCCTGGCACGCGGCCGGTTGACACCGTGGGCCCGTTCGCCCGCCCCGGTGATCCGGTCGACAGCGAAACGACAGCCGTGTTTACGGCCGTCCGACCGCCGGCACGACAGCATCTCGGCACGGTCTGAACAGCATGTGTCCCGGGGCCGTACCTCTCGGCAGATCATCACGCGCCCACTCCGAAGGGAATCCCAGCATGACCAGCGCATCGTTTCACCCCGCAGGGCCGGCCCGTCGTACCGTCGTGGCGGCGGCCGGAGCGGCAGGGCTCGCCGTCGCGCTGACCGCGTGCGGAGGCTCGGACGACGACTCGTCCGACGACACCGGCGCCGCTCCGTCGGCTCCCGCCGGCGAGGGGGCGGACGGCGGTTCGGGCGGCGGCGAGAACGCCGGTGCCGAAGCCGCGCTCACGACGACCGCCGACATCCCCGAGGGCGGCGGAAAGGTCTTCGCCGACCGGAAAGTGGTGGTAACCCAGCCCGCTGCGGGCGATTTCAAGGCGTTCTCCGCCACCTGCACCCATCAGGGGTGCGCGGTGAAGAGCGTCGCCGACGGTGTCATCAACTGCCCCTGCCACAACAGCAACTTCTCGATCACGGACGGGAGCGTGCAGAGCGGTCCGGCCCTCAAGCCACTGCCCGCCGTGGAGATCACGGTCAGCGGGGATTCGATCCGGCTGGCCGGATGAGGTACTCGGTCGTGTGCGGCGCACCGGCGAGCTGTGCGCCGAACTCGACGTCCCGGGGCAACCGTTCGCGCGCGAGACCCTCGGTCCGAAGGGGATGCCGCACGACGGTCGGCAGGCCTGGCCGCGGCTGACCTCCGAGCAGACCGTCTCCTCGGACGTGCGTACACCGGCGTCGCGGTAAGCGGCTCGGCTCACCCCGACTGCTCCGCCGCCGCCACCTCCCCCGCCGTCGTCCGCAACGCCTCCACCGCCGCCCTGATCGACGGGCGGCGGTCGGCGTCCGCGCGCCAGACGACGTACACGTGCCGGCGCACCCGCTGCTTCAGCGGCGCGGTGACGACCCCGTCGGGCACCGGATGGCGTCCGAGCAGCGGGGCGATGCACACCCCGAGCCCCGCGGCGACCAACCCGAGCTGGGTGTGGGTCTCGGCGGCGCGGTGGCCGATGATCGGCTCGATGCCCTTGGAGCGCAGCGTGAACATCAGCCACTCGTGGCAGAACTCGCCCTCTCCCCACGTGATCCACTCGTCCTCCGCGAACTCCGCGAGGTCCACCTCACCGCGGCCCGCGAGCCGGTGGCCGACCGGCAGGGCCACGCCGGCGGGGTCGTCCAGGAGCGGCGCCTTGACCAGGCCGTCGGGCAACGGCATCGGCTTGTTGTACCAGTCGAGTACGACGGCCAGGTCGAGGTCGCCGCGGACCACGCCGTTGACGCCGCGCTCCGGCTCCAACTCGCAGGAGCGGACGCGCAGTACCGGGTACTCTGCGCGCAGGGCGGCCAGCGCCGCGGGGAAGAGCCCGCGGGCGGCCGTCGGGAACGCCGACAGCCTCAGCTCGCCCGCCACCTGACCCCGCTGTGCCTCCAGGTCCGCCTGGGCGAGTTCGACCTGGGAGAGGATGCGGGCCGCGTGTTCGGCGAGCAGCCTGCCCGCGTCCGTGAGCCGTACGCCCCGCCCGTTCTTGGCCAGCAGTTGCTGGCCGGCCTCCCGCTCCAGCTTGGCCATCTGCTGGGAGACGGCCGAGGTGGTGATGTGCAGCCCGGCGGCGGCTCCGCTCACCGATCCGTGCCGGGCGAGGGCGTCGAGTGTGCGCAGGCGCTCCAGGTTCAACATGTAAGCGATGCTACGAGATACTCCGTGCGAAATCTCGATTGTGCTACAAGGACCGATGCATCATCGTTGCCCGCATGAGCAGTAGCGGCACCTCCTCCTCCCTGTCCCTCCGCGCCCTCGACTGGCGACTGCGCTTCGGGGTCCTCTCCCTCGTCTGGGGTTTCAGCTTCCTCTTCATGAAGGTGGGCACCGAGAGTTTCGCCCCGTTCCAGGTCACGCTGGGGCGGCTGGTGTTCGGTACGGCGGTGGTCGCCGTGGCGATGGCGGTGAAGCGGGAGCGACTGCCGCGCGGGGCGTGGACCTGGGTGCATCTGGCGGTCGCCGGATTCCTGCTCAACGCGCTGCCGTTCTCCCTGTTCGCCTTCTCTGAGCTGACGATCCCGTCGTCGCTCGCGGGCATCTGCAACGCGACCTCGCCCCTGTGGGGCATGGCCCTGTCACTGGTCGCCCTCTCCGAGGACCGGCCGACGCGACGGCGGGTGGCGGGCCTCGGCATCGGCTTCCTCGGCGTCCTGACGGTGCTGGGTGTCTGGCAGGGCTTCCACGGCCTGGACGTCACCGGCACGGCGCTGGCCCTGCTGGCCTCGCTCAGCTATCCGATCGGCTGGATCTACGTCCGCCGCACGCTGGCCGGCTCCAGCCACTCCCACCTCTCACTGACCGGCGGCCAGTTGCTGCTCGCCACGCTTCAACTGGCCGTCGTGACACCGATCTTCACCTCGGTGCCGAGCAGTTTCCCGGCATTTCCACTGCTGGCTGTCGTGGCGCTGGGCGTCCTCGGCACCGGGCTGGCCTTCCTGATCCAGTACGACCTGGTCGCCGAGGTCGGCCCGACGACGGCCCAGATGGTCACCTACTTCACCCCGGTCATCGCCACGGCCGCGGGCGTCGCGTTGCTCGGCGAGTCGCTGTCCTGGTCGACGCCGGTCGGCGCGGCGATCGTCCTCGCGGGCGCGGCGCTGACACAGTCACGGCCGAAGACCACACCGGGCGGCACGGCCCGCACGGCCCGCACGGGCCACACGGTCCGCACCGGCGGCACGGCTGGTACGAGCACGACGGACGGCACTGCCCGTACCGGCGTCCCGAATGCCGTGGACAGCGCACCCCGCACCGGCACCACGCGGGGCACCGGCACCACGAGCCCGACGGACGGCACCGCGGAGCAGTCGGCGCGCCGGTCGGCCGTGCGGCAGAAGGCGACGACGTAGGGGGCACCCTCGGGGGACCGGACCGAAACCGCCCGTGGAGGCGGCCGGAACGCGGTGGCACGGTCCGGCGAAGTGCCACGCGTCAGACCGGGCTCCGATGCCGCCCCGCCCCCGATCCCGGCCCCACCGCCGTCCCGACCGCCTCCGCCAGAGGCCCGATGTCGTCTCCCGTCAGTGAGGAGACGGTGATCCGGATACCGGGCGGGGCGCCCACGCGGAAGCGTGCGCCCGGGGCAACGGCCCAGCCCGTGTGCAGCAGCCGGGCGACGGCGCCGGTCTCGTCCGGCACCGGGATCCAGACGTTCATCCCGCTGCGCCCGTGCGCGGCGATCCCGCGTTCGGCGAGGGCACCGAGAAGCGCGTCCCGGCGCCGCCCGTACGCCGCCGCCACCGCGTGCGCGTCCACGGTGCCGTCCGTCCACAGCCGGGCCACCGCCCGCTGGGTGATGCGGCTGACCCAGCCGGGTCCCAGCCGCTGCCGTCCGCGCACCCGGTCCAGCGTGACGGCGTCCCCGGTGAGTACGGCGAGGCGCAGATCGGGGCCGCAGGCCTTGGCCGCCGAGCGGACGAAGGCCCAGCTGTGCGTCGTACCGGCGAGCGGGTGCAGGGGCAGGTCGACGATGCGGTGGCCGTGGTCGTCCTCGATCAGCAGCGTCCGGGGGTGGGCGCGCAGCACGGACCGCAGGGCACGCGCGCGCGTGGCGCTCACCGCGGCGCCGGTCGGATTCTGCGCGCGGTCCGTGACGACCAGGGCGCGGGCACCGCCCTCGAGGACGCGGCGTACGTCGTCGGGCAGCGGCCCCTCGTCGTCGACGCCGACGGCGACCGTGCGCAGGCCGAGCGCGGGGACGAGGTCGAGGAGGCTTCCCCAGCCCGGATCCTCGACGGCGACGGCGTCGCCCGGCCGGAGATGGGTCGCGAGCACTCGTTCCATGGCGTCCAGCGAGCCCGACGTGACGGCCACAGGCCCGTCCGGCACCCCGTCGGCGTCCAGCTCGGCCCGCGCGAGGCGCACCAGGTCCGGCTCCACGGACTCGTCCCCGTACAGGACCGGTTCCCGGTCACCCTGCTCGGCCGCCGCCGCGAACACCGGTCCCAGCGCGGGCAGCAGCGCCGGGTCCGGGTTGCCGGCGGACACGTCGCGCACACCCTTCGGCACCTCGACCCGGATGAACTCGCGCCCGGTGGTGGCCGGCTTCGCGCGCACGCGACTGCCCCGGCGCCCGGCCGTCTCGATGACCCCACGCTCGCGCAGGGTGCGATAGGCGGCGGCGACCGTGTTCGGGTTCACCCCGAGCGTCTGCGCCAACTCCCGCATGGGCGGCAGTGATTGCCCAGGCTCCAGCTCCCCCGAGCCCACCGCACGCTCGACACTCGCGGAAATCTCCGCTGCACCCCGCCCTGTGATCCGATACTCTCCTAGCACAAAACACATTATGCACTAGTGCAATGGAGAGCGCCATGCAGGGGCCCACGCAGACGCCGTCGCAGTCCGCCACCGCGTACCCGCCCACCGACCGCACCGTCCCCACCCGCTCCCCCGACCGCGCCTCGTACGACAGGGAGCTGGTGCACTCGATACTCGACGAGGGTTACGTCTGCCATCTCGGCTTCGTCCGCGACGGCTCCCCGGTGGTGCTGCCGACGCTCTACGGCCGGGTCGGCGAACGGCTCTACGTGCACGGGTCGACGGGCTCGCGCCCGCTGCGGATGACGGGCGCGGCCGACCCGGGGCTGCCGGTGTGCCTGACGGTGACACACGTGGACGCGCTGGTGCTGGCCCGCTCGGCCTTCCACCACTCGATCAACTACCGGTCGGTGGTGGTGCACGGCACCGCGTACGACGTGACGGACCCGGAGGAGAGGCGGACGTCCCTGGACGCCCTGGTCGACCACGTCGTCCCCGGCCGCTCCCGCGACTCCCGGTCGGCCAACAGGAAGGAGCTGGCCGCCACCGCCGTGATCCGCCTCGACCTGAACGAGGTCTCCGCCAAGCTCCGCACCGGCGGTGTGAACGACGAGCCCGAGGACCTCGTCCTCCCCCACTGGGCCGGCCTCGTCCCGCTGCGCAAGGGCTACGACGCCCCGGTCGCCGACCCGGGCCTGGACTCCGGCACCGTGCTGCCCGGCTACCTGTCGGCCCTGTGACGCGGGACCGACAGGCCCGCGAGCCGTCACCGGCCGTCACGCCGACGCCGACACCGGCCGTCACGCCGGCACCGGCCGCCTCCGCGCCTGCCGGGTCTCCGCCACCGCGAGCCCCGCGACCGAGCCGAGCATCAGCACGGTCCCGGCCAACGTCGCGGCCGTGAGGTGCTCGCCGAGGAGCAGCACGGCAAGCGCCGCCGCGCCGACCGGCTCCAGCAGCATGATCACGGAGACCGTGGCGGACCGGACGACGGCCGCACCGGCGAAGTAGAGCGCGTAGGCGAGGGCGGTCGGGACGGCGGCGACGTACGCCAGGAGCCACAGGAGGCGGACCGGTTCGGCGGTGTGCGGCACCAGCCCCTCGGCGAGGGCGAGCGGCAGCAGGCACAGGCTGGTGACGGCGAACGCCCCGCCGGACGTGCCGGCGGCGTCCGCCCCGCCGTCACGTCCCCACCAGCGGGTGAGCAGCGTCATCACCGAGTAGCCGGCGGCGGACAGCAGCGCGAGGAGCACGCCCGACAGGCGGACGGTCGTACTTCCGCCGCCGAGGACGAGCACCACGAGCCCGGCGAGCGCACCGACCACGGCGGCAACCCCGCCCCGGCCCAGGTGCTCCCCGAGGGCGAGGCGCGCGCCGAGCGCGATCAGCACCGGGCCGGCGCCGAGCGTGACCACGGTGGCCACGGCGAGCCCGGTGTCCCGCACCGCGGCGAAGTAGGCCGTCTGGAAGACCGCGAGGCCCAGGCCGGTGACAACGGCCCGGAGCACCTTGCGCGCGAACGGCTCGCGTACGGCGGTGCGCACGCGCGGGCACAGCGGGCGGACTGCGAGCAGCAGCACGAGCCCGGCCGCGCACCGCCAGAAGGACAGGGCCACGGGCCCCATGTCGCTGGCCCGGTAGACCAGCGAGGCGGCGGCACCGGCGGTGCCCCAGGCGACACCGGCGACGATCAGGTAGAGGAGGCCACGCCCGACGGGCAGGCCGGAGACGGCGCTCGACACGGCTTTCGACACGAGTTCCCTCCGCAGACGCGCACGGGGCGCGGGAGTTCGAAGCTGCCCCCGGGACGACCGGGGGCGCGGGACTGCGTCTGCGGGCAGCGTCGTCCGGCCCGGCGACAACGCGCCGGGCTGTTCAGAAGGGCCCGCCTCAGGCGGCCGGAGGCGGGAGGACGAGTGCGTCGGAATGCATGATCGGCACCTTAGGCCGCCGTTCCCCGGCCGGACAACTCTCTTTCCGGTCCGCCGCTCGCCACCGGGTCCGCGGATCCCTTCGCGGGTGTCGACGACTGGGCGATGAAGGCGCCCACCAGGACCACGACGCCGCCGATGATCTGCGGGGCGGAGAGGTGCTCGCCGAGCAGCACCCAGGCCAGGACGGTCGCGACGACCGCTTCGAGGCATGCCACGACGCCCGCGACCTGCGGCGAGAGGCGGCGCACGGCGACGATACCGGTGATGTAGGCGAGGACCGTGGCGAGGAACACGATCCAGGCCAGCAGCAGCGCGGCGGCGACGGGTGTGCCGTCCATGGGGACCTCGTCGGTGAGGACGGACCAGTCCATGGACCAGGGCCGGGCGACGACGGTGAGCACCACTGCCCCGACGAGCAGACCGTAGGCGATGACGCCGAGCGGGTCGGGCGCCTGGTCTCCGGCGTCGCTGCCCTGGTCGGACAGGACGAAGTAGCCGACCTGGCAACAGGCCGCGCCGAGCGCGAGCAGCAGTCCCACCGCGTCGAAGCGCAGCCCCGACCAGACCTCCACGACGCAGGCGAGCCCGCCGACCGCGAGGACCACGCCGAGCGCCGCGGCCCGCGTCACGGGCCGTCGTTGCACGAACCGCACCCAGCCGAGGACCAGGGCGGGTGCCAGGTACTCGACGAGCAGCGCGACGCCCACGGGGATGCGAGAGATGGCGGCGAAGTAGCAGGCCTGCACACCGGCCACGGCGAGCAGTCCGAAACCGGCGAGCAGACCGGGTCGGCGGCGCAGCAGCGCGCGGTGGCGCACGGCGAGCGGCAGCATCACCAGGGCCGCGCCGGCCACGCGCAGCCAGACCACGTGGAGCGGGTCGAGTCCCGCCTCGATCAGCGGCTTGGCCGCGACCCCGGACCCTCCGAAGGCGACCGCGGAGGCGAGAGCCAGGCCGAGCCCGGCGCCCCTTCCGTGACGGCCGCGAGCACTGTCAGACGTATGCACCGGCACATGATGACAGGGGACGACATGAGCGTCACCCCCAATGACACCTGTCTCACCGACTGGACGCGTCCACGACACGATCGAGCGGAGGCCTCTGTCCGGGTCAGGGCGTCGGCTCGAAGTGGTTCTCCACGCGGGTGAGCACCGTGCGCGGTTCGACGGCGGCACGGCCGAGCACCTCGACGGCCCGCGCCTGCGGGTCCGCGACGAGGGCGGCGAGCAGGTCGATACCGCAGGCCCGGGCCGCCCCACGCCGTTTCGCGCGTACGCAGGCGTCCGCCATGGCCGCGGCGGCCAGTGGCGAGAAACCGGCGACACCGGTCACCACGGGTACGGCCCCGGAGTCCTCGACCGTGCTCTGCCAGCGCAGGCCGTAGCCGATGCTGCGCTGCACGAGGTAGCCGAGGAGCCGGGCGATCCGCGGTCCCTCACCGAGGACGGCACGCACCTCGGGGTCGTGCTCCAGGAGGGAGTGCAGCAGGTGGGCCGTGTCGATCTGCCGGTCCCCGTCCCGCACCGCTCGGCGGCGGGCACCGGAGACCACCGATGCCAGTTCCGCGTTGAACCGGGCATCGACGTCGGTGCGGTCCGGGCGCCTGGCGCCTTGCTCGCCGGGCGACTGCCGGGGGATACGGGGTTGCACATCTCCCAGCTCATCAGTCCCTCGCGACCGGGTCATCCCCAAAGGGAAGCATCTCGGCATCCCACGCAGAGCGGACCCACCCGGCCGAAATCTCCTCCTTACGGAGGAGATCAAGCCGTTTCGTCCAACAGGGCGACGCCATGCGCGGACGGATGTGGCCGCCTCGGAGGGCGCCTCGGAGGGCGCTCTCCGACGCGCGAGGCTGCGGCCGCCGCGGGACCCGGACGCGGTCCGTTCCGGAAGACCACGCCTGCGAAGTGATCTGCCTCACATGCTGTCACAGGGGTCGATCAGGCGGTGTCTTGTGCCCGAACCGCTCGAAACGAGGGAGGCACCATGACTGAGAACACGGATGTGCTGGTGATCGGTGGCGGGTACGCCGGCGTCATGGCGGCCAATCGGCTGACCCAGCGCGACGACGTGACCGTGACCGTGATCAATCCGCGCCCGACCTTCGTCCATCGGGTCCGCCTGCACCAACTGGTGGGCGGGTCGGACGGCGCCGTCGTGGACTACCGGGAGGTCCTGGCCGAGGGCGTCCGGCTGGTGGTCGACACCGTGGCGCGGATCGACGCGGCCGACCGCAGCGTGACGCTGACGTCGGGCGACACGGTGGGCTACGACTACCTGGTCTACGCGGTGGGCAGCGGCAGCGCCGACCCGCGGGTGCCCGGGGCGGGCGAGTTCGCCCACCCGGTCGCCACCCTGGAGGAGGCACAGCGGCTGCGGCCGGTCCTCGACTCCGCGCCCACGGCGGCCGCGGTGACGGTGGTCGGGGCCGGGCCCACCGGCATCGAGACCGCGGCCGAACTGGCCGAGCAGGGCCGTACCGTCACCCTGGTCTGCGGGGGCGTGCTCGGCCCGTACCTCCACAGCCGGGGCCGGCGTTCGGTGGCCCGGCGGCTTGCGGCACTCGGAGTGACCGTGCTCGACGGCACCGACGCCAAGGTGACGACGGTGACCCGCGACGCCGTGCGGCTCGCCGACGGCCGCGAGCTGCCGAGCCGGGTGACCATCTGGACCGCCGGCTTCGCCGTGCCGGACCTGGCCGCCCGCAGTGGGCTGAGCACGGACGCCCTCGGCCGGCTGCTCACGGACGAGACACTGATGAGCGTGGACGACGACCGCATCGTCGCAGCCGGGGACTCGGCGGCGCCGTCGGGCCTGGCGCTGCGGATGAGCTGCCAGGCCGCGATGCCCCTGGGCGCGCGCGCCGCCGACACGGTGCTCAGCCTGCTCGCGGGCGAACAGCCCGAGACCCTCAACCAGTCGTTCGGAGCGCAGTGCATCAGCCTGGGCCGACGCACCGGCATCTTCCAGTTCGGCAACCGGTCCGACGTCGCGGTGTGGTTCCACCTCGACGGCCGCCTCGGCGCGAAGATGAAGGAGGCCGTGTGCAAGGGCATCGTGAAGCATCTGGCCGACGAGGCGCACAAGCCCGGCGGGTACAGCCTGCACCGCATGAAGGGAGGAGCCGGCCGTCGGCAGGCGCTGGAGTCCGAGCACGGTCAGGCCCCGGCCACCGCTCAACGGGCCGCCTAGTCGGGCACTCATGAGCGATCCGGTCCGGTCCAATCCGGTCTGGCCCGATCCGATCCGGCCGCAGCGGATCCGGAGTGCGTATCGTGCGGCGACGCCCGTATCGCGGGCGCCGCCGCACGCATGCGCTCAGCTCACCAGAGGCTCTTTCGGCTCGGATCACGCACCTCGGCGTTCCACAGCCGTGCGCCGGGTGGTCCCACTCCCGACCGCACCGATCAGACGGGTCGGACCGAACGGCTGCCGAGGAAAGGGACCTTGTTTTGGATGCGCGCCTGAAGGCCTTCGGCGACCATGCCCGACAGCGAACGAGGAAAATCGAGATATGACCGACCACGCCGCCGACCCGGCAACCGAGGCCTTCGTCGCTCATCGCAACCTCCTCTTCACCGTCGCCTACGAGATGCTCGGCTCGGCGTCCGACGCCGAAGACGTCCTCCAGGAGACCTGGTTACGGTGGATCGAGGTCGACCTGGAGCAGGTCCTCGACCAGCGCGCCTACCTGGTCCGGATCACCACCCGGCAAGCGCTCAACCGGCTGCGCGCCATGAAGCGCCGCAAGGAGGCGTACGTCGGTCCCTGGCTGCCGGAGCCGCTGCTCACCACACCTGACGTGGCCGATGACGTGGAGCTCACCGAGAGTGTGTCGATGGCGATGATGCTCGTCCTGGAGACACTGTCGCCGACCGAGCGCGCCGTCTTCGTACTGCGCGAGGCCTTCGACATCGGCTACGACGAGATCGCCGCCGCCGTCGACAAGAGCCCCGCCGCCGTCCGTCAGATCGCACACCGCGCCCGCAAGCACGTCGATGCCCGCCGCCCTCGCCAGGCGGTCTCCTCGAGCCAGACCCGGGCGGCCCTGGAGTCGTTCCAGCGCGCGTTCGAAACCGGGGATCTTCAGGGCCTTCTCGACGTCCTCGCTCCCGAGGCCGTCTACATGGGCGACGGCGGCGGCGTCAAGCACGCCGCGGTGCGGCCGGTCATCGGCGCCGACAAGGTGGCCCGCCTCTTCGCCGGCATGACCGGCAGGGCCGGGAACACGGTCGCCACCCTCAGCCGCACCGTGGTCAACGGAAGTCCGGCACTCCTCGCGCGTCTGGACGGCGAGATCGACGGCATCATCGCGATACACACCGAGCACGCCCGCATCACGGGCCTCTACTACGTCCGCAACCCGGAGAAACTGTCCCGCGTCGAGTCCGAGACCCCGCTCACCCTGCGATGAACACCGGCGGCTGAATCGCCACATGGAGACAGGTTCGGCAGTCAACTCGACCCGGTCCCAGAGGGCCGGGTCAAGTTGACGTCGCCTCACGGGGCGACCAGGTGACCAGGGTTGGGGACTATGTTGTGGGGATGACTACCGGGACGGCATCGCGCCACACACGGATTGGTGACCCGGTGCTCTTCTGAGTGCCGTACGGGCCGGTGCGTGCCCGCTGCTCGATCGAGGATCTCGCGCCGCGCGGGCTCCGCCTCCGTCGTGTTGATCACAGGCTCGACACATCAACCACGACAGGAGACATTCGTGCCCATCAGGACGTTGCAGATTCCCACCGCGGCCGGCAAGGCCGACGCGTTCGCCGCCTTTCCCGACCGCGGCGAGCAGCACCCAGGCGTGCTGATGTACGCGGACGGCTTCGGAATCCGGCCCGTGCTGCGGGAGATGGCCCGCGAACTGGCCGGGCACGGGTACTACGTGCTCGTCCCCAACATCTTCCACCGGCACGGCCCGGCACCGGTGGTCGAGCTTCCCGAGCACATCGGAGAGGAGGTCCGACCCGCGGTCTTCGCCCAGCTGATGCCGTTGATCGAGGCGCACACCGCCGAACGGGTTCTGAGCGACGCCGATTCCTACCTCGGTTTCCTCACCGTCCAGCCCGAGGTCGCCGCCGGCCCCGTCGCGGTGACCGGCTACTGCATAGGCGGCCTCTCGGCGATGCGCACCGCCGCGGCCCACCCCGGCCAGGTGGCAGCCGTCGCCGCGTTCCACGGCCCGGTGGGCGTCGACGGGCCCGACCTCTTCTCCGAGCTCACCGCCCAGGTCCACCTCGGCCACGCCGAGGGCGACCTGACACCCGAAGCCCTCGGCGAGCTCAATCAGTCCCTGGACGCCGCAGGTGTCAGCTACACCTCCGAGATCTACCCCGGCACCATCCACGGCTTCACCATGTCCGACACCGACGCTTTCAGCGCCTCCGGGCTGAAGCGCCACTGGGACCGCCTGCTCCCTCTCCTGGACCGCACCCTGGGCAACAACTGAGTCGTGCACCTCAGGTTCGGAACCGAACCTGAGGTGCACGACTCCGTCGCCGTACGGGTCAGTCCAGTCGCTCCTCGTCGGCGAGGATCAGGTACAGCTTCTTGCGGGCGTCACCGATAACCGCGATTGCCTTCTCCCGCTGCTCCTTGCTGCCGGTCTTCCAGACCTGGTTGAAGGCCTCCATCAGCCCGAAGCCGGCCTGCCGGACGTCATGCAGGGCTTCCCAGTCGACACCCCGCGAGGCCTCTTCCCAGGGCGCCTCCGGCCCTTCCTCGGCGGCGGCGCGGCCCGCCTCGGTGAGCGCGAAGAGCTTCTTCCCGCCCTCGCTCTCGCTGGCGATCAGCCCCTCGTCCTCCAGCAACTGGAGGGTGGGGTACACCGAGCCGGGGCTGGGCTTCCACGCCCCGCCGCTGCGCTCCGCGATCTCCTGGATCATCTCGTAGCCGTGCATCGGCCGGTCCTTCAGAAGGGCCAGGATCGACGCCCGTACGTCGCCGCGCCGCGCCCTTCCCCTCGGACCGCCGCGCCCTCGGCCGCCCCAGGGGCCTCCGTGACCGAAGCCCGGCCCGAAAGGGCCGCCACCAGGGCCACCCGGCCCGAAGGGACCGAAGGCCGCACGCCGGCCGTCGAAGCCCCCGTGACCGCCGTGACCAACGTGTCCACGCTCGTGTCCGTGGCTGCGCATCGCCATCACTCCATTCAGTCGCTGATCTTTCGCGATATCTCAACGATATATCGGAACACATCGACTGGCAAGCCTCACGGTCCACCCGGGACGGCCGGCATCAGCATGCGAGGAGCCGATCACTCATTCCGGGTACGGAAACCGGTCCAGAACTCGCGAATTGGCCTTGGCCTGCGGCTGCGCGGAGCATCTAGCGTCGGGGCATGCGCATTCGAATCGTCGACGCCTTCACCGACCGACCCTTCGCGGGCAACCCCGCCGGGGTCCTGCTCCTCGACGCCTTCCCGGACGACGACCGCCTCCAGCAGGTCGCCCTGGAGGTCAATCACGCCGAGACCGCGTTCGCCCACCGTCTGCCCGAGGGCGGCGAGGCCGACTGGGCGCTGCGCTGGTTCACGCCGGCCACCGAGGTCGCGATGTGCGGCCACGCCACGCTCGCCACGGCCCACGTCCTGCACACCACCGGCACCCACGATGGCCCGGTGCGGTTCGCCACGAGCAGTGGCGTCCTGGTCGCGACGCCCCGCGAGGACGGGTCGATCACCCTGGACTTCCCGACCGCGCCGCTCACCCCGGTCGAGGTGCCGGCGGGCGTCGCCGACGCCCTGGGCGCCGAGCCCCACGCCGTCCTCGACACCGGGCCGGACATCGGGGACCTGCTGATCGAGGTCGCCGACGAGAAGACGGTCCACGGCCTGACGCCGGACCACAGGGCGCTGGCTGCCCACTCCGAGCGCGGCATCATCGCCACCGCCCGCGCGGAGGACCCTGCCCTCGGCTACGACTACGTCTCCCGCTGCTTCTTCCCGAACGTCGGCATCGACGAGGATCCGGTCACCGGCAGCGCCCACACGGCCCTCGCACCCTTCTGGTCCGAGCGCCTCGGCCGCGCCGACCTCACCGGACTGCAGGCCTCGCCCCGCTCGGGCCGGGTCCGCACGGAGCTGCGCGGCGAGCGCACGCTGCTGAGCGGGCGCGCGGTGACAGTGATCGAAGGTGAGCTGCTGACTTAGAGGGCGTTGTTGGACAAGGACGGCAATGGAACCCTCTCCGACATCCGCACCGGAGACCGTCGTACCTCGTGATAGCTCTGCCGGCGCGTGGTGTCGGTGACATGCGGGACGTGCGGGACATGCAAGCGCCTGGTAGACGCCATGCCCCATGAGCCCTGGGTGGCCTGTTGGGCCACGGTCAGGCAGCTCTTGTCGCATCTGAGGAGTGTGGGAGGTGCCACTGACAAGAGACCCGCATCGCGACGTTCCCGCTGACCTTCTCGGGCCCGTGGCGATGTGGGAAGCCCGTACGACTGGGTTCGCTGTCAAGCGCCTGGACCAGATGACAGGGCCACTGGTTTCACTGTCCAAGAACAACAGTTGTCCTGTGACAGCCAAGTTGGTTGCCGGTCGGGAGCAAAGTGAGGGCCGCGGCTGGGCGGTTCAGCGCCGGCCGGAAGCGCGTGCGCCACCTGCCACGGGCCTCCCTGCCCGCCAGGAGGCCGGCCACGCGACGTGGTCGATCGCCAGCCACGGCGCGGCGGCGACGGCAGTCGGCGTGAGCCCCGTGAACGCCTTCACTTCACGGCGCAGATGGAACTGGTCGACGTAACCGCTCTCGGCCGCGACACCGGCGGGAGGGACACCCGCCGCGAGCAGATGGGCCGCATGGTCGAACCGCACCAGCTGGGCGACCCGCTTGGGGGTGACGCCGAGCTGCGCCCGGAAACGCGCCCACAGACGCTTGCGGCTCCAGCTGACCTCGTCCGCCAGGCCGTCGATACGCATCCGGCCCCTGCTGGCGACCGTCCGCCTTCAGATGTGAACGACCTCCGGATCGACCCGCAGGCCGTCCCCGATCCGCCGGCGGACGGCGTCCGCCGCCATCGCGAAACGCTCGTCCCACGATCCGGCTGTACGCAGCCGCTCCTCGAAGCGCTCGGCGTCGCGGCCCCAGACGTCCGCCAAGGACTCCACGCTCCCGCTGCCCCCGGCCGACGAGCCAAGCACTACGGCCGCCACACCCGGCTGCAGCCGGATCTGCAGGCACTCGCCCACCAGGCCCGGACGCCCGCAGCTCCCCGGGGGCCAGGCCGATCACGACACTGCCGCGTCCGTGCCGCCCCTGCGTGTCGTAGACCAGGCCGCCATCGTCGCTCAGATCGATGAGCAAGGTGACGGACGGATGCGCGACCATCGCGATGTCGACGGGCGCGGGGACACGGTGGCGGAATCCGGCCATGCTGATGCCCGGCAGCCGGTCCGAGGGCTCCGGTACTGCGATGTCAACGCCCGACCACGCGGGTGGCACGCCCTGCGACCACACGGCGCCAGTCTAGGCCGGGCCTGCCGGCGGGGTTCCGGCGCACAGGGGCGCGAAGTCCAGCAGCAGCCGGCCCACCGGCTCGGGCGCTTCCAGCATGGGCATGTGCCCAACGCCCGGCAGCATCTCGACCCGCACGCCCGGCACGACGTCGTACTGGCGCGCCGACGCCGGATCCCACCGGGGACCGGCGGCGCCGAAGACCACGAGCACCGGGAGCCCGAGGGCGGCGAGCCGCTCGGGCACGGACTGCTCGGCGAGGTACGCGGTGTTCCCGCGCAGCACCTTGCGGAACGCGCGGTACGTGGTGCTCCGCACGTCGGCGACCACGCCGGGCGGAATGGGCGCAGGCCCGGCGAGCGTGGCGCCGATACCTTTGCGGATCACCGCATCCGAACGCCGCCACCACAGCAGCGGCCCGAAGGGCGGTGCCAGCATCACGCGGAGGACGGCCGGCTGCGGCAGGAGCGCGTCGAGGTGCGGGCCGGTGCTGATCATCGCCAGCGAATCCACCAGGTCGGGGCGCTGCTCCGCGAGCGCGGTGGCGACGTATCCGCCGCTGGAGTGGCCGGCCACGGTAACGGCGCGCAGCCCGAGTTCGTCGAGCAGCGCCGCCACGCGGCCCGCCTGCGCCGGAACGTCGTAGGCCGTGGCGCGCGAGGACTGGCCGCAGCCCGGGAGGTCTGTCCGGACGACATGATGACGGGCGGCGAGGGCCGGGACCACCGGCCCCCAGGAGGCGCTCGAGGCTCCGGATCCGTGGATGAGCAGCAGTGGCGGCGCGTCCCGCAGTCGTGGTGGTCTATGAGTACTGTCCAGATCTGCCTGCCGTTGAGCTTCCTACCGATCATGCTCTCGACCAGGTCGGCGAGTTCCCCTGTGACAGGGTCAGTCAGAGCGGGCCTGGCCCGTCCGGTGGCGGGGTGGGACGAGGTGGTGGGGTGGGACGAGCACGTGGCAGGACTTCTCACCGACGGCCCTCCACGTTCACGCCGTCGGGAGCCAGTCCACCTTCCCGGCGAGCAACGCGTAGCCCACGAAGGCCCCGATGTCGAGAAGTGAGTGCGCCACCACCAGCGGGCCCACGCGCCCCCACCGGCGGTACAGGTACACGAACACGACGCCCATCACCAGGTTGCCGATGAAACCGCCGATGCCCTGGTAGAGGTGGTAGGACCCGCGCAGCACCGAACTGGCCGCCAGTGACGCGCCCGGACTCCAGCCGAGCTGGTCCAGCCGACGCAGCAGGTAACCGACGACGATGACCTCCTCCAGGACGGAGTTCTGCACCGCCGAGAAGATCAGCACGGGATACTTCCACCACACGTCGGGCAGGGCCTCGGGCACCACGGTGAGGTTGAAGCCGAGGCCTCGGGCGGCCAGGTAGAAGGCGATACCGGTACTGCCGATGACCGCGGCGACGGCGGCCCCGCGGCCCAGGTCCGGCCACGGACGGCCGCGGTCGAAGCCGAGGGTGCGCAGGCTCCGCCCCTCACGCAGCAGGAAGTGCGCGACGAGGGCGACCGGGACGAGCGCCGTGGTGATCCCGAAGAGCTGCCAGGCCAGGTCGAGCCAGGGACGGCCGGGCGCCGCGGAGGCGTTGAGAGTGGCCGCCTGGTCCTTCAGCCCGCCGGGGCGGGTGACGGAGCCGACGAAGCTGATGAGGGCGGACACCCCGCTGGCGCCGAGCGACAGCGCCAGGACGAGCAGCGTCTCGTCTCGCAGGGTCCGTCGGGAGAATCGCTCCCCGGGAACCGCTTCGTCACGAACCGCCCTCGCCCCGCGACCTGCGTCCTCCCCGCGACCGGGCTTCCCGCCACCGGGATCCCCCCCACGACCGGGCTTCTCCCCACGAACTGGCTTCTGAGGGAACGAATCGTCCACCGGGCCCGCCTCCGCCATGCACACCTTCCTCCAGCTGGGACGTCACAGCTTGCCCGATCAGTATGGGGCGGCGAGCGGCGGGGCGGTTCCGGCGATCCGGGCGTGCAGCAGCGGGGTCGTGGCGTCGGTCAGCCCAGCGGCGCCGGCTCCGGCAGGCCCACCGGCCACAGGTGCACGGGATGGCCCTCGCGCATGAGCTCGACGTAGCGGCGGGTCGTGGCGGCCAGCGCGGCCTCCCGGGAGAGACCCGACTCCAGCGCCCGGTGGAAGGTGGCCGCCTGCCAGGACGCGCCGTTGACCCGGCGCCGGCACCGCTCCTCGATCACCCCGAGGTACAGGTCCCGGTCGGCGGGTTCGACACCCCACGCGTCCAGCCCGGCCTCGGCGAGCGGCAGCAGTTCGTCGCGTACGAGGACGGCGGCGTCGACCTCGGTGGTGCCGCCCAGCCGGCCGCGCCGGGGCCATTCGAAGCGTGCGTCGATGCCGTGGCGGCACGCGGCCTCGAAGTTGGCCGCGGCGGCCGCGAACGGCAGCCGCGTCCACACCGGCCGGGGCTCCTCGGCCAGCGCCCGCACGACGCCGTAGTAGAAGGCCGCGTTGGCGATGACGTCGGTGACGGTGGGGCCGGCGGGCAGGACGCGGTTCTCCACGCGCAGGTGCGGCACGCCGTCGGCGATGTCGTAGACGGGGCGGTTCCAGCGGTAGATGGTGCCGTTGTGCAGGACGAGTTCGGAGAGCGAGGGCACTCCGTCCGCGTCCAGGACCGCCAGCGGATCCTCGTCGTCGCAGATCGGCAGCAGCGCCGGGAAGTAGCGCCGGTTCTCCTCGAACAGGTCGTACGCCGAGGTCACCCACCGCTCGCCGAACCAGGTGCGCGGTCGGACGCCCTGGGCCTGGAGCTCGGGCGGGCGGGTGTCGGTGGACTGCTGGAACAGCGGGGGGCGCGACTCGCGCCACAGCTCGCGGCCGAACAGGAAGGGCGCGTTGGCGCCCACGGCGATCTGTGCGGCGGTGACCGCCTGGGCCGCGTTCCACACGTCTGCGAAACGGTCCGGGGTGACCTGGAGGTGCAACTGCACCGAGGTACAGGCGGCCTCGGGGGCGATGGACCTGGAGGTGCAGGTCAGACGCTCGACGCCCTCGATGTCAAGGGTGAAGTCCTCGCCGCGGGCGGCCACGATCTGCTCGTTGAGCAGTGCGTAGCGGTCGACGGCGGAGAGGTTGGAGGAAACCAGGTCGTCCCGGTCCAGCGTCGGCAGAATACCGATCATCGCGATGCTCGCGTCCACCTCGCCGGCCTTCCGGTCCGCATATGCCAGCGATGTACGGATCTCCTCGGCGAGACGGTCGAAAACCCGGCCACCCAGCCGATGTGGAGCAATGTTGACTTCCAGGTTGAACATGGCGAGTTCTGTTTGGAAGTCCCGGCTCGCGATGCGTTCGAGGACTTGCGCATTCAACATTTTCGGCATCCCGTCGACACCGACGAGATTCAATTCGATCTCCAGCCCCATCAGGTTCTTCGGACGGTCGAACCGCTTCTCCGCCAGAAGACGCTCCAGGCCCGTCAGGCACCGCTGGAGCTTCTCGCGGTAGCGCTGGCGATCGGACAGGTCGAACTGACCTGCCACGACCTTCTCCCCCATGGAAGAGTCCCTTCTCGGAGCGGTGAGTCGAAGAGCCGGCCTCCGGTGGCCGGTGGCCGGTCAGGTGGGATGATGCCCAGCCGAAGCGATCGATAACGCCCTCGCACCGGCTCGGCACCCGCTACGCTGTGCCGATGTGACCGCTGGCACATTCACTGGGCATGGCACCTCCAGCAGTTTCCCTGCCCGGTAAC
>NZ_BAABCQ010000103.1:0-28111 GCF_039539045.1 Streptomyces marokkonensis | reverse complement strand
CACTTAATGCGTTAGCTGCGGCGCGGACAACGTGGAATGTTGCCCACACCTAGTGCCCACCGTTTACGGCGTGGACTACCAGGGTATCTAATCCTGTTCGCTCCCCACGCTTTCGCTCCTCAGCGTCAGTATCGGCCCAGAGATCCGCCTTCGCCACCGGTGTTCCTCCTGATATCTGCGCATTTCACCGCTACACCAGGAATTCCGATCTCCCCTACCGAACTCTAGCCTGCCCGTATCGACTGCAGACCCGGGGTTAAGCCCCGGGCTTTCACAACCGACGTGACAAGCCGCCTACGAGCTCTTTACGCCCAATAATTCCGGACAACGCTTGCGCCCTACGTATTACCGCGGCTGCTGGCACGTAGTTAGCCGGCGCTTCTTCTGCAGGTACCGTCACTTTCGCTTCTTCCCTGCTGAAAGAGGTTTACAACCCGAAGGCCGTCATCCCTCACGCGGCGTCGCTGCATCAGGCTTTCGCCCATTGTGCAATATTCCCCACTGCTGCCTCCCGTAGGAGTCTGGGCCGTGTCTCAGTCCCAGTGTGGCCGGTCGCCCTCTCAGGCCGGCTACCCGTCGTCGCCTTGGTGAGCCATTACCTCACCAACAAGCTGATAGGCCGCGGGCTCATCCTGCACCGCCGGAGCTTTCGACCATCACAGATGCCCGTGATGGTCAGTATCCGGTATTAGACCCCGTTTCCAGGGCTTGTCCCAGAGTGCAGGGCAGATTGCCCACGTGTTACTCACCCGTTCGCCACTAATCCCCACCGAAGTGGTTCATCGTTCGACTTGCATGTGTTAAGCACGCCGCCAGCGTTCGTCCTGAGCCAGGATCAAACTCTCCGTGAATGCTTTACATCACGGGAGCGGAACAGTCGGAGGAATAATCCGACCGTTCACAGCGTCCTCGCTGTATTTTCCTTCAAAGGAACCTCAACCCGATCAGAGATCCGATCAGGTCGGGGTATCAACATATCTGGCGTTGACTTTTGGCACGCTGTTGAGTTCTCAAGGAACGGACGCTTCCTTTGTACTCACCCGAGAGACTCTCTCAGGCTTTCCTCCGGGCGCTTCCCTTCGGTCTTGCGTTTCCGACTCTATCAGATCTTTCCGATCCGATTTCCTCGGTGCTTTCCAGGTTCTCGCTTTCGCGTTTCCCTTTCCGGCGGTTCCGACTCTATCAGATCCTTTCGGGCCTGATTCCCAGTCAGCGGGGTTTGTCTTCGCGGCTGTTGGGCCGTTCCGACGTCTCAAACCTTAGCGGACTCTCTCGGCGATTCCCAATCGGAGTGGACCGGGCCGTCGAGCCTCAGTCGAAATCGAATTCGGACACGCCGAAGCCATTCCCACTGAAGGGGTCGTGCAGGTGGTTTGGTGCCGCTGTCGCGGCGGGAGGTGCTACCGCAGAACCGTTACGGTCCCGTGGCAACCCGAAGAACCTTACGGATCCCGTAGGTGGCTGTCAACCGCACCTGTCAACATCTTTAATCGAGGTCGCTGAGCCTGCCGCCGGCGTCCGGCTGTGCGTGCTCCACCCTGCGCAGGAGGCGGGTGAGGACGTCCCCCAGGGCGGCCCGGTCGTCCGCGGACAGGTCCTGAAGCAGGTCCTCCTCGAACACCGTGGCGAGGCGCATGGCCTCCAGCCACTTCTCGCGCCCCTCGGCCGTCAGCTCGACGATGACGCGGACCCGGTTGGTCTCGTCGCGGTCCCGGGTGACCAGCCCCTCCCCCACCATGCGGTCGATGCGGTGGGTCATCGCGGCCGGCGTCAGGCCGAGGCGCTTGGCGAGGTCGCCGGGACCCAGCCGGTAGGGGGCCCCGGACAGGACGAGCGCCTTCAGTACCTCCCAGTCGGTGTTGCTGATGCCGAGTTCGGCGGTCTGCCGTCCGTACGCGACGTTCATGCGGCGGTTGAGGCGGGAGAGCGCCGAGACGATCTTCTCGACCTGCGGGTCGAGGTCCTGGAACTCGCGCTGGTAGGCGGCGATCTGCTCTTCGAGTGTCGGCTCGCCGGCGCCGGAGGTGTCGCCCATGGCCGCAGTATGGCACGGGACTCCTTTGCCTTGAAGTCCTTCGCTGTGTACTCTTTAACATCGAACTTTAGCTTCTAAGTCTTCACCTTTAACGGCTGAAGCGATCTACCCAGAGAGGGTGAACGTGACCAGGGCAATGGGCGCAGCGATGCGCCGGATTCATGTGGGCAACGCACTCAGCGCGTTCGGGCTCGGCTTCACCGTCCCCTACCTGTACGTCTATGTGGCGCAGGTACGGGGACTCGGTTCTGTCACGGCGGGTCTCGTTCTCGCCGTCTTCGCCGTGGCCGCGCTGATCGTGCTGCCGTTCGCCGGGCGGGCGATCGTCCGCCGAGGCCCGCTACCGGTACTGCTCGCCGCCCTGGTCACCGCCGCGCTCGGTGCGCTGAGCCTGGGCCTGTCGGCCTCGGCCGCCACCGTGCTGCTGTCCGCCGCCGCGCTGGGGGCCGGGCAGGCCGTGATGCAGCCGGCGCTGGCGACGATGATCGTGGACTGCTCCACGACGGAGACCCGGTCGCGGGCCTTCGCGATGCAGTTCTTCCTGCAGAACCTGGGACTCGGCGTCGGCGGGCTCATCGGCGGCCATCTGGTCGACACGACCAGCGCCTCCTCCTTCACGGTGCTGTTCTCGATCGAGGCGGCGATGTTCCTGGTGCTGGTCGCCGTGATGGCGACGGTGCGCGCGCCGCGAGCGCCCCAGGTGTCGGGGGTGCCGGGGCAGGCCGCCGGCAACAGCTGGAAGCAGCTGCTGGGAAACCGGGCCATGGTGCAGCTGTGCGTGCTGGGCTTCGTGCTGTTCTTCGCCTGTTACGGGCAGTTCGAGTCGGGGCTGAGCGCATACGGCGTCGAGGCCGCCGGGATCTCCACGTCCACGCTGGGGACCGCGCTGGCGGCGAACACGCTGGTGATCGTGATCGCGCAGTTCGCGGTGCTGAGGTTCGTGGAGCGGCGGAAGAGGTCACGCGTGATCGCCTCCGTGGGGCTGATCTGGGCCGTGGCGTGGGCCGTGGCCGGGTACGCCGGGCTCGGGCACGGCAGCCAGGCGATGGCGACGGCCGCGTTCATCTCGACGTACGCGCTGTTCGGGCTGGGTGAGGCGCTGCTGTCGCCGACGCTGGCGCCGCTGGTGGCGGATCTGGCGCCGACCGGGCTGGCAGGGCAGTACAACTCCGCCTTCGCCCTGGTGAAGCAGCTGGCGCTGGCGATCGGTCCGGCGGTGGGCGGTCCGCTCGGGGCCTCGCTGCACGCGCCGTACATCGTGGCGTTCCTGTTGTTCTCGCTGGGCATCACGGTGCTGGCGGTGCGGCTGGGGCGGGAGCTCACGGACGTACAGAACCAGCCGGCGCTCGCCAGGAGCCGGGTGGTCACGCAGGGCGGGGCGTCGGCCGACGCGGTGGCTGCCGCGAAGGCGTGAGGAGACGTGAGGAGGCCCTGACGGGTGCGCCCGTCAGGGCCTCCTCACGTCTGCCGCGTTCACGCCCGTGGGTCACGGTCTCGGCAGGAGGAACTCGCACCAGACCGCCTTGCCGCCCCCTGGTGTGCGTCTGGAGCCCCAGTTGGAGGCGATCGTCGCGACGATGGCGATGCCCCGGCCGGACTCGTCCGCCGGTTCCGCGCGGCGGCGTCTGGGCAGGTGGTCGTCGCCGTCGGTGACCTCGACGATCAGGCGGCGGTCGGTACGGCGCAGGCGCAGCCGCATGGGGGGCGTGCCGTGCTGGAGGGAGTTGGCGACCAGTTCGCTGGTGGCCAGGACGCCCAGGTCGTGCAGCTCGGTGGGGAAACGCCAGCTGGTCAGGACGCCGGAGGCGAAGGCACGCGCGCGCGGGGCCGCTTCCACGCCACCGAGCAGTTCCAGTGCGGCGTTGCGGAAGAGCTCGGCCTGCGCTCCCTTGCGGGCGGGGTGCTGGAGGACCAGCACGGCGACGTCGTCGTCGTGGTCCGGGGTGACGCCGGCCGAGCGGACCAGGCGGTCGCAGACCACCTGGGGGCTGCCGGTCGCGCCGGACAGGGCACGCTCCAGGGCGGCGATGCCCTCGTCCAGGTCCTCGTTGCGGCGTTCCACCAGACCGTCGGTGTAGAGGACGGCCGTCGAACCGGGGGTCAGGGCGATCGAGCCGGAAGCGTGCATCCAGCCGCCGGTGCCGAGCGGTGGGCCGGTGGGTTCGTCGGCGCGCTGGACGGTGCCGTTCTCGTCGCGGACCAGGATGGGCAGGTGGCCGGCGGACGCGTACACCAGCCGGCCCTCGTTGGGGTCGTGGATGGCGTAGACGCAGGTGGCGATCTGGTTGGCGTCGATCTCGATGGCGAGGCCGTCGAGGAGCTGGAGCACCTCGTGCGGGGGCAGGTCGAGGCGGGCGTAGGCCCTGACGGCCGTACGGAGCTGGCCCATGACGGCTGCCGCGCGGACGCCACGGCCCATGACGTCGCCGATGACCAGGGCGGTGCGGCCGCCGCCGAGGGTGATCACGTCGTACCAGTCGCCGCCGACCGCGGCCTCGGTGCCGCCGGGGTGGTAGGTGGCGGCTACGCGCAGGTCGTCTGGCTCTTCCAGTTCCTGCGGGAGCAGGGAGCGCTGGAGGGTGACGGCGGTCTCGCGCTGGCGGCCCTCGCTCGCGCGCAGGCGGGCCGCGGCCTCGGCGTGGTCGGTGACGTCGGTCGCGAAGACGAGTACGCCACGGCCGCCGTCGCTGTCGCCCTCGGTGACCGGGGTGCAGGTGAAGGTGTAGGAGCGGCCGTCGGGGGCCTTGCGGGACTTGAGAGTGCGGGGTCTGCCGCTGCGCTGGACCTGGTCCAGGAGCGGGAAGAGGCCGAGCTCGTCGAGCTCGGGGAGGGCCGCGCGGGCCGGTTCGCCGAGGTCGTGCTTACCGAAGGCCGTGACGTAGGCGTCGTTGACGTAGGCGAGGCGGTGGTCGGGGCCGTGGACGAGGGCGACGAGGGCCGGGACGCGGTCGAGGACGTCACGCACGGGGAGGTCGTCGACGGCGGGCACGGGCGGGGCCTCGTCGGTCAGCTGTTCGGCGCGGGCGGCCGGTACGGAGCCGTCTCCTCGCCGGTCCGGGGAGAGGGTCGTGTCGGTCCGCGCTGCGGCGCGGCGCTGCGTTCCGGGGAGTCGGGCGCTCCAGCGCGTGAAGTTCACGAATCCTTGCCTCGTGTAGTTGTCGGCGACCCAGGGCCGGGGCGGGCCGGGAACGGCCGGGGCCCCGGAGGCCGCGCGGGAGCGAGCGTCGGCGCGCCCGCGGTGGTGGACCAGTCTGGCAGGGTGCCGACCGGGCCGACATCCGTCAGACGCCGGACCGGCCGGGGGAGTTCCTGAGTCCGGCCAGGACTACCCCTTCGGGTTGCGAGGTGGTTCCTGAGAAGGCTTTCCACCGGCCGCGAGTTCGAACTCCGCTCGCGGATGTTCGAGTGAACCCAGGGAGACGACCTCCCGTTTGAAGAGCCCGGCGAGGGCCCATTCGGCCAGTACGCGCGCCTTGCGGTTGACGGTGGGGACGCGGCTGAGGTGGTAGGCGCGGTGCATGAACCACGCGGGATAGCCCTTCAGCTTGCGCCCGTAGACGTGCGCGACTCCCTTGTGGAAGCCGAGGGAGGCGACGGAGCCGGCGTACTTGTGCGCGTAGGTGTCGAGGGGCTCGCCGCGCAGGGTGTGCGTGATGTTGTCGCCGAGGAGCCTGGCCTGGCGGACGGCGTGCTGGGCGTTGGGGGCGCACTCCCGGCCGGGCTCCGCGGCCGTGACGTCGGGGACGGCGGCGGCGTCCCCCGCGGCCCACGCGTGTGTGGCGCCGTCGACGGACAGGTGGGGGGTACAGGTGAGCCGGCCGCGGTCGTCGAGGGGGAGGTCGGTGGCGGCGAGGATCGGGTGGGGTTTGACGCCGGCCGTCCAGACGACCGTACGGGTGGGGAAGCGGGCACCGTCGCTGAGGACGGCGACGCGGTCCGCACAGGATTCCAGGCGGGTGTCCAGGCGTACGTCGATGTTGCGGCGGCGCAGTTCGGTGACCGTGTAGCGGCCCAGGTCCGCGCCGACCTCGGGCAGGATGCGGCCCGAGGCCTCGACGAGGATCCACTTCATGTCGTCGGGCGTGACGTTGTGGTAGTACCGCGTGGCGTAGCGGGCCATGTCCTCCAGCTCGCCGAGGGCCTCCACGCCCGCGTAGCCGCCGCCGACGAAGACGAAGGTGAGGGCGGCGTCGCGGAGGGCGGGGTCGCGGGTGGAGGAGGCGATGTCCATCTGTTCGAGGACGTGGTTGCGCAGGCCGATGGCCTCCTCGACGGTCTTGAAGCCGACGCCGTGGTCGGCGAGGCCGGGGACGGGAAGGGTGCGTGAGACGGAGCCCGGCGCGAGGACCAGTTCGTCGTACGTCAGCCGGCGGGCGCCCGTCCTCTCCTCGTCGGTGGCGAGGGTGGTGATGGTGGCGGTGCGCGTCGTGTGGTCGATGGAGCGTGCCTCGCCGATGACGACGTCGCACCGGCCGAGGACGCGGCGCAGCGGCACGACGACGTGCCGCGGGGAGATGGAGCCGGCCGCCGCCTCCGGCAGGAACGGCTGGTACGTCATGTAGGGGTCGGGGGAGACGACCGTGATCCCGGCCTCGCCCCGCCGGAGTTCGCCTCTGAGGTTCCGCTGGAGACGCAGAGCCGTGTACATCCCGACGTAGCCGCCGCCGACAACGAGAATGCGCGCACGTTCCTTCACCATCCCATGACGCACCCGACGCTTGCGTTTGTCCACAGGCTCGTCGATTTGTGTGACCAGAGATCACGGGAGTGCGGGGTGGCCCGTACGGCCGTGATCCGGCGCGAACGCACAGGTCAGCGGGGGTGCGAGGGGAGACGGAAGGTGGCTTATTCGGGGCGTATGTGATCCGTGGTCCGATCAGGGGGTGCTCGGTGCGGAACCTGCCCCTTCTGAATTGACCCTCGCTCAACTATGTTCTTTCCCACCGAGTGTGGGGGGATGTGCTCTTCGGGTCCGCGACGGGCGGGCCATGAAACCGGGCCTGTTCCGCGCACTCCGGCTTTCGATGGCGGGGAGTGTCTCCGGGGGGAGACGTCATTACCGGGGGATTTTCTATGCATGTTCAGGACTCTCATTGGTCGTCCGCGTCCGCTGTCGCGCCCGGCGGTGCGATGAGTGCGGGGGCGGGCGGCGCACGCGAGGACGGGGCACGGACCGCGCCTTTGCGCGTGGACGCCCAGCGCAATCTGGAGCACGTGCTGCGCGCGGCACGCGAGGTGTTCGGCGAGCTGGGGTACGGCGCGCCGATGGAGGACGTGGCGCGGCGCGCGCGGGTCGGTGTCGGCACGGTGTACCGGCGCTTCCCGAGCAAGGACGTCCTGGTGCGGCGGATAGCCGAGGAGGAGACGGCCCGGCTGACGGACCAGGCCCGGACGGCGCTCGGGCAGGAGGACGAGCCGTGGTCGGCGCTGTCGCGCTTCCTGCGGACGTCGGTGGCCTCGGGCGCCGGGCGGCTGCTGCCGCCGCAGGTGCTGCGGGTCGGGGTGTCCGACGACGGTGACGGCGGTGCCATGGGTGCCGGCGGTGCCATGGGTACCGGCGGTGCCACGGGTGCCGGCGGTGGTGCGGTGGCCTGTGAGCCGCGCGTGCCGCAGCAGCGGATACAGCCTGATTCCGGCTCGGCCTCCGGCTCCGGTGAGCTGCGGCTGGTGTCCGACGGGGCCGCGCGGGCGGCGTCGTCAGCCGGCGGTTCGGTCGGTGCGGCGGCCGGTGGTTCGGTCACTGGTTCGGTTTCCGTGGAGGGGGGCCACGGGGCGGCGGAGCTGTTGGACGTCGTGGGCCGGCTCGTGGAGCGGGCGCGGTCGGCGGGTGAGCTGCGGCCGGACGTGTCGGTGTCGGACGTACTGCTGGTCATAGCCACTGCGGCGCCCTCGCTGCCGGACGCGGCACAGCAGGCGGCGGCCTCGACCCGGCTGCTGGACATCCTGCTGGAGGGGCTGCGGTCGCGCCCGGCGTGAGGCCGTCGTGCCGTCGGGCGGGGCAGTTTCCTCTTCCACGAACGGCTGAGCATTGTCACCGCGTGCGTCAAGTCCCCACGGACGAGTGATGGTCGCCGCCGAGGGGCCCTGACGAAAAGCCGATATGCCACGCTGACCCGGTGTTCGAGACTGGCTGGGCAGGCGGCGGCGGGGGCTTTCCGCGGTGAGCGGCGACGGACCGGGCGGGTCGCTCGGTGACGGCGACACCGGGCCCGGCCACCCGCGGCGGGTTCCCGACCAGGGCGGGTTTGCGCGGGTCCCGCGGGGCGGCGTACCTGCGGAGGACGACGGAACGCCGGATGGCGTCCGGCCACCGGAGGGCGTCCGGCCACCGGAGGATGGTGTTCCTGCGCAGGCCCGCAGACCGGCGGAGGGCAGCCTCCCTACGCAGCGCGAGGCGCGCGAGGACAGCCTTCTGCCACCGCTGCCCGAGCTGGACGACAGCGGCGTCCTGCCGCCACCGCGCGAGCTGCCGGCGTCCGACGCGGAGCTGATCGAGCGGATGCGCTCGGGTGACGACACGGCCTACGAGGAGCTGTACTTGCGCCACGCGGACGCGGTGCGCAGGTACGCCCGTACCTGCTGCCGCGACGCCCACACCGCGGACGACCTCACCGCCGAGGTCTTCGCCCGAGTCCTCCAGGCGGTGCGCGGCGGTTCGGGCCCCGAGCACGCTGTGCGCGCCTATCTGCTCACCGCGGTCAGGCGTGTCGCCGCCGGTTGGACACGGTCGGCCGGGCGGGAGCAGTTGGTCGACGACTTCGCCGTGTTCGCCACCCAGGCCGCGTCCGGCTCCAGCGTGCCGGACGACGACACCCTGGAGCTGGGCGCCGATGTCCGGGCCATGCACGAGGCCGAGCAGTCACTTGCCCTGCGGGCCTTCCGGTCGCTGCCGGAGCGGTGGCAGGCCGTGCTGTGGCACACCGAGGTCGAGGACGAGTCGCCGAGCGAGGTGGCCGTGCTCTTCGGCCTGGACGCCAACGGCACGCGCGTGCTAGCCAGCCGCGCCCGGGAGGGCCTGAAGCAGGCCTACCTCCAGGCCCATGTCAGCGATGCCCTCGCCACCGACGAGGAGTGCGCCCGCTACGCCGACCGGCTCGGCACGTACGCGCGCGGCAGGCTGCGCACCCGGGCCCACCGCGGGCTGCGCGAGCACCTGGCCGAGTGCGCCCGGTGCCGGCTGGCCGCCTTCCAGATCGAGGAGGTCGCGAGCGGCATTCCCGCGGTGGTGCCGGTCGCGGTCATCGGCTGGTTCGGCGCCGCCGGGTATGCCAAGGCCGCGGGGCTCATCGCCGGGGGCGCGGGCACCGGTGCCGCGGGCGCGGCGGCTGCGGGCGGTGGCGTGTCCGGAGCGTGGGGTGGTGCGGGTGCCGGGGGTGGTGCGGGTGCCGGGGGTGGTGCGGCGGCCTCTGAAGGGCTGGGCGCGCCGGTGAAGGCCGGGATCGCGGCCGGTGTGGTGGTGGCCGCCGCGGCGGCGCTGGCCTTGGCGCTGGCCGGTGACGACGCCCCGGCCGAGCAGCCACCGAAGGCGGGCCCGCCGCCCTCCTCGCCGGTGGCCCAGCCCGCGCCGGGCGCACCCTCGCCCCGGGCACAGCCGCCCCGGCCACGTCCACCGGTGGCCGCACCGGCGCCCCCCACGTCCCCGGTGCCCACCCCCAGTCCGACGCCGCCCCCCGCACCCACACCCTCCCCCACGCCGAAACCGACGCCGCCGGCCCCGTCTCCGACCCTCCGGCCGGCCCCGCAGCCGCCACCGCCACCGTCGCCGTCACCGACCCCCGCCCCGGCCGTCTACCAGTGGAGCGAGCTGGCGTACGACGTGGGCGGCGACGGCACCGGACCCGAGATGCGGCTGGCGGAGAGCAGTTGGGTGTGGCAGCGTTCCGCCCTGTCGGTCGGCGACAAGCGGTACGCGCAGGGCGTCACCGTGCACGGCCGCTCCTCCGTCACCATCGACCTCAACCGCTCCTGCTCCTCCTACGACGCGCTGGTCGGCGTCGACGACCTGACGACGGGGCTCGGCGCGGTCCGCTTCTCGGTGCATGCCGACGGCGTCCGGCTGTGGAGTTCCGGGCCGGTCGTGGGTGGGGGCCCGGCGGTGCCCGTCCATGTGGACATCTCGGGGCGCGGCACGGTACGGCTGGTGGTCGAGCCGCACGGTCACCTCGACTCGGTGGCCCTCGCGGACTGGGCTCAGTCGCGGTTCACCTGCGCGTAGCGCTTCAGGTCGCGCCCGCGGCCCGTCAGACGCGCCGCACGACCGCCCCCGTCTGCGCCCCGCCCAGCGCACCGCGTTGCGGCACGATGCCGCCCGGTACCGCGCGTTGGCGGGCCGGGGTGCCCGTCCAGCAGGTGCCGCGGCGGGCGAGGAGGCGGCCGAGCCACAGTTCGAGGGAGACGAGGTCGGCCAGCCCGTCCAGGGGCAGCGCCTCGCCCGCGGCCGCCGCACGGACCGCCTTGCGCACGACCCGCGCCTCCACCAGCCCCGCCTGGGCGAGCAGCGGCGTGTCGAAGAGCCCCAGCAGGGAGTCCGCGGCGACCCTCAGCCCCGTCCGCGCGGCGGAAGCCGCCAGCCCCTGAGTGGGCGCCCCCCAGCCGCTCGGCAGCTCGCTCACCCCCGAACCCTCCAGCACCGTACGCAGAATCGACGCCCGCGCCCCCGGCTGCACCCGCAGCGCCTCCGGCAGCGCACGGCAGGCGCGGACGACCTGGTTGTCGAGGAACGGCGTGTGCAGACGCTGGAAACGGATCTCGGCGGCCTGTTCCAGCACCCGCACGTCCGCCGCCTGCCGGGCCAGTGCCGCACGCGCGCGGAAGTCACCGGGGCGCTGCCCGGGCCCGACCCCGGACCGCTGGGAGGACGTCTGCAGCCGAACCGATACTTCAGCCAGCGCCTCTCCGGTCAGCCACCGTGCCGCCGGCCCCGGCCCGGCCCAGGCCAGCGCGGCCAGCGACGCCTCCATCGCGCCGTCGCCCGGCGTGTCGAAGCGTCGGCGGAGCAGCCGTTCGGAGAGCACCTCGAGCCCGGTGCGGTACGGCGTGCGTGCCAGCCGACGGGCCGCCGCGTAGACGCGCCCCGGGACCAGCACCGACCCGTCGGCCTTGGCCAGCGCGGCGAACGGCCGCACGAGATGGCGGCGCTTGCGGTCCATCAACAGGTCGGCCAGGCGCGCCGGATGGGCGTCCAGCACCTGCCGCGCCCCGTATCCGGTGAAGTGGTCCGCGCTGCCCGCGGCCAGCCGGGCCCGGTGCCGTGCCGACGCGACCAGGGACGAACCCGGCTCGTCCGTCAGCGGCCCGTCCAGCGTGGCGTACGGGAGCATGTCCTCGCCGCCGGCGACCACCACGTGGTGCAGCCGCGGGTTGGCCGCGAGGGCCCCCGCCCGCTCCAGCTCGGCCTCCTGCCCGCCGACGGCGAGGTCGTTGAAGGTGACGGCCAGCAGCCGCTCGCCCGAGCCGGTCCCGTGTCCGAGCACGGTCCCCGGCATTCCCGGCAGCCCGGCGGCCAGCAGCGCCAGCGTCCCGGAGGCCGGGCCGCCGGACAGGTCGGCCCCGATTCCCGGCACCGGCATCCCGCGCGCGGCGCGTCGTTCCGCGGGTCCCATGCCGGGCACCGGGCCCGGGTCGATGCCGTCCCCGGGGACGTGCCGGGGTGCGGCGAGACGCGTGCGCACGGCCTCCACCAGGGCGTCCCGTACGCCGTCCACCGCCCGGTCGGGGTCGGCCGCGGGCGCGGCGACGGCGAGCGAGGCCACCTGCTCGTACCCGGCGACCTCGCGCGCCCCGGCGCGAAGGATCAGCGCATGCCCCGGCGGAATGCGTTTCACGCCGTCGTACGGAGTGGAGTCGTCCAGCGCGGCCGGTACGTCGGGCGCGGCGAGCAGCGCGGCGAGGTGCCCGAAGTCGAGGTTGGCCTCGATGAGGTCGGCCAGGGGCAGCGCCGCCGTCGCGTACGCCGTGCCGCCCGCCCAGGGAGTGTGGAACACCGGCCGCGCACCCGCGAGGTCGCCGCAGACGGTGATCCGCCGGCCCACCTGGACGACGGCCGTGTAGCTGCCGGGCCACGCCGTCAGATGCCGGAGGGCGCCCCCGCGCGCGGCGAACAGTCCGACGCGCAGCTGCTCGTCGGTGGCGCCGCAGATGCCGAGGACGGCGATCCGGGTCTGCGGGTCGACCGTGACCAGGCGAACCTCGTCGGGGCGCCAGTCGCCGACCGCCCACAGAGGGTCGGGACCACCCCACAACAGCTGGGAGCCCACGGGCTGCACGGTCTCGCCGTCGTAGCCGGTGGCCCCCGCGGAGCCGCCCGCTCCGGTGACTCCCGCGGAACCCACGGCGGCGCTGCTCCACCCCACCAACCACCGCATCGACGCCTCCACAGGCTGGGGACAACCAGTGCACCGTACGAACTGGTCCCATGCTGCCATGAAGGGCGCGCCGCAGAGCATCGGCGGAGCCACGTGTGCTCCCGAGAATGCGCCCCCGCGGAGACTCACGCGAGAACGTCGACTACCTTGCCGCACCTCCTCGGAGGGCGTAAAGACGACGCGAATGCGCCCCCGGAGCGCGCTCTTTGGCTACCCAACGCGCCCTCAACTCCCATGGTGAGGGCCGCGGCACCCCGGAAACGTCCGGGTCGATTTTCAGCCAAATCGGCGTCACGCGGACACGCTCGAACACGCTCCGTACAGGCTTTGCGCACCGGCCTGCGGTGCGCGGTCCGGGAGGCGAGGCACGCCCCCCGGACCGGTCCGCCGCCCGCGGGGATGTAGGCGACGGTGTCCCCCAGCCCACTGGATCCAGTACAGCGGGCCGACCCACGCAGCATCATGGAACCGCTCCCCCGATGGCCGGAGAAGAGCGCACGGGCGGGCGCACGGCCACACAGCGGGAGCACGTGGCAACAGACCGTGCAGGTGCCGCACTTGAGTACGGACCACAATCCCGCCATCCGGAACAATGCCTCTTAACGCATGGGATCCGGCGAACTACGCTGTGTTTACGAATGCCGCATGGTTATGCCAGCGCGGCAGCCGTCTGTGTCGAGGGGTGGCGCATGTCCAGGGAGCAACGCGGGCCGAACGAGAAGCTCGGCGCCGTTCTCGCCCTCGCGGGAATCAGCAACGCAGGACTCGCCCGGCGCGTCAACGACCTCGGCGCCCAACGCGGGTTGACTCTTCGCTACGACAAGACGTCGGTGGCGCGCTGGGTGTCGAAGGGCATGGTGCCGCAGGGTGCGGCGCCGCACCTCATCGCCGCCGCCATCGGCCAGAAGCTCGGCCGTCCGGTGCCGCTCCACGAGATCGGCCTGGCGGACGCGGATCCCGCGCCCGAGGTGGGCCTCGCCTTCCCCCGGGACGTCGGCCAGGCGGTCAGGTCCGCCACCGAGTTGTACCGTCTCGACCTCGCCGGCCGCCGCTCCGGCGCCGGCGGCATCTGGCAGTCGCTGGCCGGATCGTTCGCGGTGAGCGCATATGCAACGCCCGCCTCACGATGGCTGATAACCCCGGCCGACAGCTCGGTGGCACGTGACGCGAGCCCGGCCGAGGGCTCCGGCGCACCGCTCAAAGTCGGCCACAGTGACGTGCTGAAGCTGCGGGAGGCCGCCGAGGACGCGCGGCGCTGGGACTCCAAGTACGGCGGCGGCGACTGGCGTTCGTCCATGGTCCCCGAGTGCTTACGCGTCGAGGCGGCCCCGCTGCTCCTCGGCTCCTACTCCGACGAGGTCGGCCGCGCCCTGTTCGGCGCCTCGGCCGAGCTGACCCGCCTGGCCGGCTGGATGGCCTTCGACACCGGCCAGCAGGAGGCGGCCCAGCGGTACTACATCCAGGCGCTGCGCCTGGCCCGCGCGGCGGCCGACGTGCCCCTGGGCGGCTACGTACTCGCCTCCATGTCCCTCCAGGCGACCTACCGCGGCTTCGGCGACGAGGGCGTGGACCTCGCGCAGGCCGCGCTCGAACGCAACCGCGGCCTGGCCACGGCCCGCACCATGAGCTTCTTCCGCCTGGTCGAGGCCCGCGCCCACGCGCGCGCGAGTGACGCACCGGCGGCCGGTGCGTCACTGAAGGCCGCCGAGAGCTGGCTGGAGCGAGCCCGCCCCGGCGACAGCGACCCGACGTGGCTGGGTTTCTACTCCTACGACCGGTTCGCCGCCGACGCGGCCGAGTGCTACCGCGACCTGAAGGCACCACGCCAGGTCCGCCGCTTCACCGAGCAGGCACTGTCGAAGCCGACGGAGGAGTTCGTACGCTCGCACGGCCTCAGGCTCGTCGTCTCGGCGGTGGCCGAGCTGGAGTCGGGCAATCTGGACGCGGCCTGCGAGCAGGGGGTGCGGGCGGTCGAGGTGGCCGGCCGCATCTCCTCGGCCCGCACCACCGAGTACGTCAAGGACCTCCTGCACCGCCTGGAGCCCTACGGCGACGAACCCCGCGTGGTCGAGCTGCGCGAGCGCGCCCGGCCGCTGCTCATGACGACGGCCTGATCCATCACCGCCTCCCGGGTTTGAAGGCATTGTCAGTGGCGCAGTGCACTATCGAAGCCGGGAGGTGGGCCGGAGATGGAACGAGTGCGGACCGGGGCCGCGCACGGCAGCGCGCACGGCGGCGCACAAGGTCGCACGCGGGGTGGCGAGCACGGCACCGCGTACGACTGCGACGTGCTGGTGATCGGCGGCGGAATCGTCGGCCTGTCGACGGCGTACGCGATCACGCGCGCCGCGCCCGGCACCCGTGTGACGGTGCTGGAGAAGGAGCCGGGACCGGCCCGGCACCAGACGGGCCGCAACAGCGGCGTCATCCACAGCGGCGTCTACTACCGCCCGGGCTCGCTGAAGGCCCGCTACGCGGTGCGGGGCGCGGCGGAGATGGTCAAGTTCTGCGCCGAGTACGGCATCGCCCACGCCGTCACCGGCAAGCTGATCGTCGCCACCGACCGCGCCGAGCTGCCCCGGCTGCACGCCCTCGTGCAGCGCGGCCGGGAGAACGGCATCCCGGTGCGCGAGCTGGGTGCCGCCCAGATCCCGGAGTACGAGCCCGAGGTGCGGGGCCTCGCCGCCATACACGTCGGCACGACCGGCGTCTGCGACTACGTCGCCGTGGCCCGGCAGCTGGCCCGGGCGTCGGGCGCGGAGATCCGCTACGGCGCCGAGGTACGGCACATCGACCGGCGCCCGGACCTCGGTGTCGCCGTCCGCACCAGCTCCGGGAACGTGATCCGCGCCCGCGTCATGGTCAACTGCGCCGGGCTGCACTGCGACGGGATCGCCCGCATGACGGGGGACGACCCCGGCATGCGGATCGTCCCCTTCCGGGGCGAGTACTACGAGCTGGCGCGGCCGGAGCTGGTGCGGGGACTGGTGTATCCGGTGCCGGACCCGGCGTTCCCCTTCCTCGGCGTGCATCTGACCCGGGGGATAGACGGGAGCGTCCACGTCGGGCCCAACGCGGTGCCGGCGCTCGCCCGGGAGGGGTACGGCTGGGGCGTGGTGCACCCCCGCGAGCTGGGCGGGACGCTGACCTGGCCGGGCTCCTGGCGGATCGCCCGGCGGCACTGGAGGTACGGGGCGGGCGAGCTGCGGCGGTCGTTGTCCAAGGGTGCGTTCACCGCCGCCGTGCGCCGGCTGCTGCCCGGGGTGACGGAGGGGGACCTGGTGGCCGCGCCGGCGGGGGTGCGGGCGCAGGCGGTGCTCGCGGACGGGACGCTGGTGGACGACTTCCTGATCCGTGAGGGGGCGTGCGCGGTGCATGTCCTGAACGCGCCCTCGCCCGCGGCGACGGCGGCGCTGCCGATCGGGCGGGAAGTGGGGCGGAGGGCGTTGGGGATGCTGGGGGCTGCCGCCTGAGCGGTTGCCGAGGGGTGCGGGCCCGGGTGCGGGCCCGGGGGCGGGCCCGGGGGCGGGCCCGGGCGCGGGCCCGGGCGCGGGGTGGGTGATGCGGGCCGGGGGCGGCCGGGTACCGCTGCGCCCACCCGTGCCGCACCAGCGGCACGACTGCCCGCAGCGGGGGCGGGGTGGGGGCATGCGGCTGCCCACAACTGGGAGGATGCGACTGCCCGCAGCTCGGGGGCGGCCGGGGTCGTAAAATTGAGGCATTGTGTCTGACTTCCATCGTGCTCCCGAAGCCGCCCAGCCCGCCGCGCCGCACACCGGTGTCCCCGTTCGGCACACCCGTGCCAAGGGTGAGCCCCGGTTCCCCGACGGGCCGAAGGCCGATCCCGCCGGGTCGCACTTCGAGCGGCGGATCCGGAGTTTCCAGCCCCGGCGGAGCCGGGTGACCGCCGGGCAGGCGGACGCGCTGCAGCGGCTGTGGCCCGTGTGGGGGCTGGACATCGACGGGCAGCGGGTCATCGACCTCGGCGAGCTGTTCGGCAACTCGCGCCCCGCCGTCCTGGAGATCGGCTTCGGCATGGGCGAGGCCACCGCCCGGATGGCCGCCGCCGACCCGGACACCAACATCCTCGCCGTGGACGTCCACACCCCCGGCCAGGGCAACCTGCTCGGCCTCGCGGAACAGGAGGAGCTCCCCAACATCCGGGTGGCCAACGGCGACGCGATCATCCTCCTCCGCGAGATGCTCACCCCCGACTCCCTCGCCGGACTGCGCGTCTACTTCCCCGACCCCTGGCCCAAGAAGCGGCACCACAAACGCCGTCTGATCCAGCCGGAGTTCCTGGATCTGGCCGCGACCCGGCTCGCGCCGGGGGCGGTCGTGCACTGTGCCACCGACTGGGAGCCGTACGCGGAGCAGATGCTCGAGGTCCTCACCGCGCACCCCGGCTTCGAGAACACCGTGCCGGACGGCGGTTTCGCGCCGCGTCCCGCCCACCGGCCGATGACCCGTTTCGAGGGCCAGGGACTGGACAAGGGTCATGTCGTGAACGACCTGCTCTTCCGCCGCGTACGGCACAGGGAGCAGCCCCCCACCGGTTAGGGTCCATGCCGTGGCCACCAGTCCTCCGTATACGACGCTTCCGCATCCGTATCCGCCCTGGTGGCAGCGTTCCTGGTTCCGTCACGGCGCGCTGGTCGCGCTGCTCGCGCTCGCCGGCCTGGTGATCCTGGCCCTGGTGCGCGAACAGACCGGTACGCGCGGGTTCCTGGTGGGGCTCGGGCTCGCGGTGCTGCCCGTCCCGCTGCTACTGGCCGCGTTCCGCTGGCTGGACCGGGTCGAGCCGGGGCCCTGGCGGAACCTGCTGTTCTGCTTCGCCTGGGGCGCCTGCGCGGCGGCGCTGATGGCGATCGTCGCGAACAGCTTCGCGACGAGATGGATAGCGACGGCCACCGCCGACCCGGCCGGCGCCGACACGCTCGGCGCCACGGTCATAGCCCCGGTCGTCGAGGAGTCGGCCAAGGCCGCCGCCGTCCTGCTCGTCTTCCTCTTCCGCAGGCGCCACTTCAACGGCATCGTCGACGGCGTGGTCGTCGCCGGTGTCACCGCCACCGGTTTCGCCTTCACCGAGAACATCCTCTACCTGGGCAATGCCTTCGGCACCGACCAGCTCACCGGCGACAGCGGACTCGCGTCCGTCACCGCGGCGACCTTCTTCGTCCGTATCGTCATGTCGCCGTTCGCCCACCCGCTCTTCACCGTGCTCACCGGCATCGGCTTCGGCGTCGCCGCGCTCTCCGCGGGCCGTCACCGCCTGCGCCGTGCCCTGCTCCCCCTGGGCGGCCTGCTGCTCGCGATGGGCACGCACGCCCTGTGGAACGGCTCGGCCTCGTTCGGCGAGTACGGCTTCCTCGCCGTGTACGCGACGTTCATGGTGCCCGCCTTCGGCCTGCTGACCTGGCTGGCGATCTGGACCCGGCAGCGCGAGCTGGTCACCGTACGGGCCGAACTGCCCGTGTACGTCATGGCCGGCTGGCTGGCTCCGGGCGAGCCGTACGCGCTCGGCTCGATGCGCGCCCGCCGCATCGCCCGGCAGCACGCACACCGGCACTCCGGGAAGGAGGCGGCGCGGGCGGTGGCGCAGTACGAGGCGTACGCGACCTCGCTGGCGTTCCTGCGGCAGCGCGGACGCCGAGGCGGGGCGGGCGCCGACTTCGCCGTACGGGAACGGCAACTGCTGGACGCCCTGTGGCACCGGCGCGACGTGGCGCGCCCGGCCCTGGACCACGCGTGCCGGGCCACCGCGCCGCCCGCACCGGTGGCCGTACCGCCCTGGGGCCATCCGTACCGGCCGTACAGCGCGTACGCCCCCTACCGGCGGCCGTAACGGCCGCGACCGGACTCAGGCCGACGCCTGTGTCAGCCTTCCGACCTCGTCCTCCGTCAGGCTCAGCTCCGCCACCCCCAGCAGCGCCGGCAGCTGCTCCACCGTGCGCGCGGACGCGATCGGCGCGGTAACCGTGGGCTGCGCGGCCAGCCAGGCCAGGGCGACAGTGGCAACGGGGGCGTCGTGCGCCTCGGCGATCTCGTCCAGGGCCGCGAGGACCCGCCGGCCGCGCTCGGTCTCCAGGTGCTTCGCGGCACCGCCGGCCCGCGGGCTGTCGACCGTCGCGCCGGCCCGGTACTTGCCCGTGAGGAAGCCGGACGCGAGTGAGTAGTACGGCACGGCGGCCAGGCCCGCCCGCTCCGCGAGGTCGCGCGGTTCGCCCTCGTACGTGTCGCGCGAGACCAGGTTGTAGTGGGGCTGGAGGGCCACGTACCGGGCGATGCCCTCGCGGTCGGAGAAGGCGAGAGAGGCCTCGAGCCGCTCGGCTGAGATGTTGGACGCCGCGATGTGCCGGACCTTGCCCGCCCTCACCAGCTCGTCGAGCGCGCCGATGATCTCCTCCACCGGCACCTCGGGCTTGTCGAAGTGGGTGTAGTAGAGGTCGATGTGGTCGGTACCCAGGCGGCGCAGCGAGGCGTCGGCGGCGGCCTTGATGTTCGCGGCGCTCAGACCCGGGTACTCGGGGTGCTGGCTGACCTTGGTCGCGAGGACGACGTCGCCGCGGTTGCCGCGGGAGGCGAGCCACTCGCCGATGACGGTCTCGGACTCGCCGCCGCTGTTGCCGTCGACCCACGCGGAGTAGGAGTCGGCGGTGTCGAGGAAGTTGCCGCCGGCCGCCGTGTAGGCGTCGAGGACGGCGAAGGAGGTGTCCTGGTCGGCGGTCCAGCCGAAGACGTTGCCGCCGAGGGCGAGGGGGAAGACCTTCAGGTCGGAGGAGCCGAGCTTGCGCAGAGAAGTCATGTCCTGCGTCAACGAGCGCGGCGGACCCGATGATTCCGGTGACGGCGCAAAGTTCGCGCAAACCGGCAGCCCTGACGTCGGGGGGGGGCGCCGTCAGGACCGCCGGGGGATCAGAGGCGGCGGGCTGTGATCAGGGGGAGAGGCGGGGACGGGCGGCGCGCGAGGCGGGGCTCAGGGGTCTCAGGGGGTGAGGCCCTTGCTCACCAGCCACGCCATCGGGTCGATGCCGCCGCCGTCGCTGGTGTGGACCTCCATGTGGAGGTGGGCGCCGGTGACGTTGCCGGTGGCGCCGACGCGGCCGATGACGTCACCCGTGGTGACCTTCTGGCCGACGCTGACGTTGATGGAGGACTGGTGGGCGTACCAGATCTCGGTGCCGTCGTCGAGGGTGAGCACGGTCTTGTAGCCGTACGACCCTTCGTAGCCGGCCGACGTGATGGTGCCGCTGTGGACGGCCTTGAGCAGCGTGCCCGTGGGGGCGGCGAAGTCGAGGCCCGTGTGGTAGCCGGAGGACCAGTAGGCGCCGGCCTGACCGAAGCTGGAGGAGATCGTGTACGAGGAGGTCGGCAGCGTGTACTGCTTGGCCAGCTTCGCGAGACGCTCGGCCTCGGCCTTCTTCGCGGCCTCCTCCTCCGCCTTCTTCTTGGCGGCGGCGGCCTTGGCCTCGGCCTCCTTCTCCGCCTTGGCGGCGGCTTCCGCGGCCTTCTCCTCGGCGGCGGCGGCGGCTTCGGCGGCGGCCTTGGCCTCGACCTGGGCCTGCTGCTGCTCGGCCTGCGCCATGATCCGGGCCCGCAGCGTCTCGCCGGCGTCGGAGGTGCCCTCCGAGGTGTCCGCGGCGACCGTGGTGACGCCGCTGAGCGGGGTGGCGGAGCCTTCGGGCTCCGGCTCCTCCTCGTCGGAGATGAGCGAGCCGACGTTCGGCAGGTCCGGCATGGAGATCGACACCGGCGGCTTGCCGGTCTGCGCGCTGGCCATGCCGCCCGCGCCGACGGCAGCTATGACACCGACGCCGAGGACGGTGGAACTGCGGGCGAGTCCGCCGCGCTGCTTGGCGACGCGGTGCTTGCCCCGTACGGGACGGATGGACTCCGCGGTGGGATTCCATTCCTCCCAGGGGCCCTCTTCGGGACGGTAGCCGTCGTAGCCGAAGGTGTCGGTCTCGTGCTGGTTCGGCACGAACGGGGCCTCGGGGGCAGGCCTGTTGGACGCCACGTGGGCGCACTCCTTTCCTTCCCTCTCGCCTACCGGGTTAGCTGACGGGTTCGGAGCAGGAAGGTCTCCTACGCGCGTATATCCGCCGTGTCTCCACGGCGTCATACGCCCGATTCACCCCAATGTGGTGGTTCCCCGGTTCCCTTGCGGGATTCGGCGCGTGCGCACGGAGCCGCCTTCTGTGACGGCTGGGACGACCGCGCTGCGTTATCGAACGTTAATAGACGCGAGGCTCGGATTCCAAGCGGTTCCTCTTGATCATTAGCGAATCCGGCCGGGACGTACGCCTCATGACCGGCAAAAACCGGGCGAGTTGACCCGGCTTCGGTATTCCCTTTCACGCCACGAGTTTCTGACGTTGTGTCAGTTGTTATGCGGAGGGGGGTCGACCCGTCACGGCAGGTAATGTTGATCAAGGTCGTCTTACGGCGAGCAGCGCCATGTCGTCCGCCATGCCGCCCCCGGAGTGCCGGCGCACGTCGTCGGCGAGGGTGCCGAGGAGTTCCTCCGGATGGCGGAAGACGCGACCGGCCAGCCGCGCGTGCGGGTCGTAGAACTCGCCCCGGCCGTCGCGGGCTTCCGACACTCCGTCGGTGTACAGCAACAGCGTGGCTCCGCCGGGGAACGGCGCCTCCTCCGCGCGGTCGGGCCACACCCCCAGTTCACCCATGCCGAGCGGCAGCGCCGCCTCCCGGGCGGGCAGCGGGCGCAGGGTGCCGTCGGCGTACAGCAGCAGGGGCGGCGGATGGCCTCGGTTGACGATGCGGACGATCCCGTCGCCGTGCGGGAGTTCGGCGAGTACGGCGGTGGTGAAGCCCTCGAAGGCGTCCAGCCCGTCCCGCCGGGTGCCCTCGCGGGCCAGCGCCCGTTCCAGCCGCTGCGCCACCGCCTCCAGGGTCACCTCCTGCTCGGCGGCCTCCCGGAAGGCGCCGATCACGACGGCGACGGCGGCCACCGCGCCCATACCCTTGCCGCGCACGTCCCCCACGATGAGCCGGATGCCACGCGCGCTGTCCTGCACCGCGTACAGGTCGCCGCCGATGAAGGCGTCGGCCTGCGCGGCCTCGTAGCAGGCGGCGATCTCGAACCCGCCGATCCGCTCGGCCGGTTCGGGCAGCACGGCCCGCTGGGCGGCCTCGGCGATCTCGCGGACGGAGACGAGTCGCTCGCCGGTGCGGCGGACGAAGGCGTTGACGAGGACGGCGAGCACGGCGACCGTCGCGATGGTGATCAGCTCGGTGAGGGAGTCGACGAAGTGGACGACGCCCATGCTCACTTGCAGCCCGATGACGGCGGCGACCACGGCGACACCGGTGAGCGCCGTGCCACGCCGTGAGTAGATCGGGGCGGCGACCAGGGGTGCGGCCGTGTAGAGGGGGCCGGCGGTGAAGTACCTCGGGGTGAAGAGGTCGTACAGGATGGCGACGACGATCAGCAGTACGGGGAGCAGGCGCACGAAGGCCCGCCCGTACGGCCCGTACGAGGACCGCCACCGCCGCATCCGGCCGACGGCCGACGGCCCCGGCCCCGGCCCCGGACGGTCGCCGAGGCCCGGGTCGGGCACGGGATCGCCGGGGAGCCGGCCGCCGGCCCTGGCGTACGCTCCCTCGCCGTCGTCCACGTCACCTGGCCGCACCACCACTCGTCTCCCGCCACCCCGCACGTCCACGCCGCTTGCCGTCCCGTCCTCCAGATTCCCCGGAGCGGGGACGGGGGGCGAGCTGTGAGGGCCGAACGGGTGAGGGTGAGGTGAGGGCGACAGCGGACAAGACGACGAACGCGAACGCGACCCCAAACGCACCGAAGGCCGGAACCCTTAAGGATTCCGGCCTTCGGCCTTTAGTAGCGGGGACAGGATTTGAACCTGCGACCTCTGGGTTATGAGCCCAGCGAGCTACCGAGCTGCTCCACCCCGCGCCGTTGTGTCTTTACTGTACCCCACCCCGGAGGTGGAATGCACATCCGTATCTCCCCGCCCCTCCTGCTACCTCTCCAGATGGCGGTTCGGCGCCTTCGCCCGCCCCTCGTACTCCGGCAGTACGACCACCACGGCACCCTCCGCGGCGAGGACCCCGCTGCCGTCGGCCCCCGGTACGAAGGTGTCCGGCTCCCGCCAGGCCGTGACGACGCGGCGCACCCCGGCGTCGAGGATCAGCCGGGCGCAGGGCGCGGGCCGGGAGGCGCGGCGGGCGCACGGCTCGAGGCTGCTGTACACGGTGGCGGCCGAGAGCCGCGGATCGACCGGGTCGACCTTGGCCAGCGCGGCCTCCTCGGCGTGCACGACGGGGTCGTCCCCCTCCCGTGAGTGCCCGCGCGCCAGCTCGGTCCCGTCGGCGGCGACCACGACCGCCCCCACGCTGAACGCAGCCCGGGACGGCGGGCACAGCTCCGCCAGCTCGCAGGCGAGCGCCAGCCAGTGCCGGTCGGCGGCGGAGACCCGGTCGCCGGTGCCGGGAGCCGTCGGCCGGTAGCGCATGAGCACGACGTCCTCGATGCGCCGCGACTCCACCAGCCGCAGCCGCCCGCCCTGATAGCCACCGGGCCCGAACAGCCTGGGCGCGTCCGGGTCCCCCACGACCACCGGGGCGAGGACGAGCTGCAGTTCGTCGGCGAGTTCCTGCCGCAACAGCTGGGTGTGGACGGTCCCGCCGCCCTCGACCATGAGCCGCCGCACCCCCCGCCGGTCGTGCAGGTACTCCAGAGCTGCCCGCCAGTCGAGGGCCGGGCCGAGGGACACGACGTCGGCGGCGATCCCCAGCGCGCGGGCCCGCCGGGCGCCGTCGCCCGTGGTGAGGAGTACCTTGTCCCCTCCCGTGTGCCAGAACCGCGCCGCCGGGTCCAGCTCACCGCTGCCGCTGACCGTGACCCTGAGCGGGTACTCCGCCCGCCCTTCCGCCACCCGTTCGGCCCGCCGCTCGGCGGAGTTCACCAGCAGCCGCGGGTTGTCGGCCCGGATCGTGCCGGCCCCGACGAGGATCGCGTCGACGGACGCCCGCACCTCGTCGACCCGGTCGAAGTCGGCCGGCGAGGAGAGCAGGAGCCGTTCGGGGCCGGTGTCGTCCAGGTAGCCGTCGAGGGAGACGGCGGCGGAGAGCAGGACGTACGGGAGGGGCATCAGTCACTCCGGGGGGACGAGCGGCAGTTCCGGCGGGGCAACCCTAGGCCCGGGACGGCGCACGACCGGCAAGGTCCTGGCGGAGGTTCCAGTGTCGCCACTGGGGCGAGCCGTGATCGACCTCATCGTCCGCCCCGGGTAGGCGGCGCCCCCGGGACTCCGCGACCCGCAATACGTCGGCGAGGCACCCGGTCAGCCGGATCGCCGTGTAGCGGACCTCGGCGTTCGGGGACACGGGGTCGGCCAGCGGTCGGCGGGCGGAGCGGAGGACGTCCAGCCCTTCGGCGAGTTGCCGGGCCTCCGTCTCGTCGGCGAGGCGGGACACGGTCCCGCCGCCGTCGCCGGGGGCGAGGAAGCAGGGCTTGCCCTCCGCCGACAGCCAGGGGAGCAGCCGCAGCGCGGTGTACGCCTCCATCACGCGGCCGCCTTCCGCGCGCCGACGACGTGCAGGTCGAGGTCGATACCGAAGTCGGCGGCGAGCACGAGGGCGAGGCGGCGATGCCGCTGACGGTCCTGTTCCTGCTCCTGTTCGTGGGCGGTGAGGTAGGGGCGGACGAGGCGGGAGGCCGTGTCGTCGAGGAGGAGGTGACGGAGTCGGGAGAGCTGGCGCCGGACAGGCCCATCCCGTCGGAGAACCATCTCGCCGACGAGTACGGCGTGGCGCGACTCACCGCGCGCCGGACCGCACAGGAGCTCCGCGAACGGGGACTCATCGTCACCGTGCGCGGCAAGGGGTCGTTCGTCGTGGAGCATCCGCCCACCGGCGCCCCCGCCGACGACGAGGACAAACCCACCGGCTGACGCCCCCGTCGGCGGGATGACCGCCCCCGCAGGAGCTCCGAACCCGGGCCGTTGCTCGCCCTGGGTCCCACCGGCACGTTCGCGCACGGGCTGAACGGGGCGCTGACGGCGGTGCGTACGGCGCGGCTGGACGTGGTCGGCGTTGCCGTACTCGGGGTGATCACCGCGCTGGGCGGCGGCTTCGTCCGCGATGTCCTCACCTTGTCGACGCTCCCGGTTACTCTCCTGGAACGAATGATCAGGACGTCAACTCGGGAGTATGGGATGCGCTACATCATCATCGGGGCGGGCGCGGTAGGCGGATCGATCGGCGGGCGGCTCCATGAGAGTGGGCACGAAGTCGTACTGGTCGCACGTGGGGAGCACTACCGGGCGCTGCGGGAGAACGGATTGCGCTTCGTCACGCCACAGGGTGCCCGCGACCTCCAGATCCCCGTCGTCGACGGGCCCGAGGCGGTCGAGCTCCGGGCCGATGACGTGCTGATACTCGCCGTGAAGACCCAGGACTGTGTGGCCGCGCTGGACATCTGGGCCGCTCAGCCCGTTACCGGCGGCTTGGTAGCGGGTGAGCGGCTGCCACTGTTCTGCGCGCAGAACGGGGTGGAAGGCGAGCGGCTGGCCCTGCGGCGCTTCCGCCGGGTCTACGGGATGTGCGTGCTGCTGCCCTCCACGTACCTGGAAGCCGGGGTGATCGCCGCCCCCTGCGCCCCGTACACCGGCGCCCTCACCCTCGGCCGCTATCCGGCCGGAGCCGCAGACGAGCTGGTCCGGAGCGTGGCGGACGATCTGGAGAAGTCCGCTCTGCTGGCTCCGGTCGTACCGGACGTGATGCGGTGGAAGTACGCGAAGCTGCTCGGCAACCTCGCCAATGCCGTGGACGCGGTCTGCGGGCCGGGCTCCGGGGAAGCGGGTCAGGCCCTGGTGGAACGGGCCGTGGCGGAAGCCACCGCCGTCCTCGACGCTGCGGGGACGGACCGGGCGAGCACACAAGAACAGCGTGCGCTCCGCGACGGGAACGTGGACGTGCAGCCACTCGAGGGCATGGCCCGCGGTGGCGGCTCGTCGTGGCAGAGCCTGGTCCGAGGGACCGGCTCGATCGAAGTGGACTACCTGAACGGCGAGATCGTCCTCCTCGGGCGCCTGCACTCCGTGCCCACCCCGGTCAACGGGATGCTCCAGCGCGTCGCCAACGCCTGCGCACGCGAGCGTCGGATGCCCGGCTCCCTCACCGCCGCAGAGCTCACCGCACTCGTCGACGCCGACTGAGCCCGGAGCGGCGCCGAGCAGCTTCCGGATTCCTCGGCCGTCCCGACACCGGGGCGGAGCCGCGCCCTCGCCACTCCGGGTGCAGGCCCTGGCACCTTCCGTACGAGGGCCGGCACCCGGAGTGCCGCAGAACCTAGGCCCCGTAACGGTGCTCGGGGCGGCCGGTGTCCCCGTACTTGAGCGTGAGGCGCAACCGGCCCGTCTCCTCCAGGTACTTGAGATAGCGCTGGGCAGTGGACCGGCTTACCCCGCTGTGCTGGGCCACCTCCTGGGCGGAAAGCGGTTCGCTCGCGCAGGAGACCACATGGTGGATCAGTTCGCTGGTTCGCTCCGAGTACCCCTTGGACGACGGGGTGACGCCGGTCAGGGTCCGCAGGGTGCCGAAGATCCGGTCCACCTCCTCCTGCCCGGCCTCGCCGTGGCCGAGAGCGGCACGCAGCTGTGCGTACGCCTTCAGCTTCGCGGCCAGCCCCGAGGAGTCGAACGGCTTGACGAGGTACTGGAGCACTCCGACGCGCAGCGCAGCCCGGACGGACGTCGTACTCCTGTCCGCGGTAACCATGATCACGTCAACGTCATGGTTGCGCTGACGCAGCCGACGGGTCAGCGACAGCCCGCTCATGTCCGGTAGGTACTGATCGAGAAGTACCAGGTCGATGCCGCCACGCTCGATGGCCGCGAGGGCCGGTGCCGCGCTGTGCGCCCGGCCTGCGACATGGAAGCCAGGGACCTTCGAGACATACGCCGCGTTGATCTCCGCCACATGAAAGTCGTCGTCCACGACGAGTACCTCGATCACGATCTGCCCCGTCCACGGGCGCGCAGCGCTCCGGGCAGCCGTACGGTGAACACCGCGCCGCCGCCCTCACGCGCGGTCACCCGCGCTGTGCCACCGCATTCTTCGGCGACCTGCCGTACGAGCGCGAGGCCGAGCCCTCTGGGCTCTCGGCCGGGGCGTTGTTTGGTGGACCACCCGTCAGTGAATACCCGCTCGCGCTGCCCGCTCGCCACCCCTGGGCCGTTGTCCGTCACGCGCAGTACCGCGGCGTCGGCGTCATCCTCCTCGTACAGCGCGACCTCGATCAAGGGGCTCGGGCGGGAGGGGGCGAGGACCGCGTCGAGCGCGTTGTCGATGAGGTTGCCGAGTACCGAGACGAGGGTGGCCGGGGCGACCGCGGGGTTGAGAAGTGCGGTATCCCCACTCAGTTTCAGCGCTACGCCACGTTCCTCCGCCTCCGCCGTCTTGACGATCAACAGAGCCTTGACGAAGGGGTCGTGGACGCCGCTCAGGCCAACGCCCTCGCCGCACCTACCGAGTTCCACCAGGCCGACCAGCGTGTGCAGCACGTTCCTGCGCTCGTGCCTCCACACCCGTAGATCGTCGGGGTTCCGGGAATAGCTTCGAGCGAGCAGCGTGCGTACGTGGTCGACGTCCGGCCACGCGCGGCCCGCGGCGACGGGTCGCGTCGCCGCGGTGCCGTTGCCTCGGTCACTCGCTCGGTCCGGAGTACGTGGTGCGGCCCCCCGGAGCACGGTTGAGGAATTGATCATTCTCCCCCTGCCAATCTGGTCGTTCGTTTACATCGAAGGCCGTCGCGGCATAGGCACGATCACAGCCAGGCGGTCAAGACCCCCGTACCTCCGCTGCCTGTATCGGGATCAAAACAATCAGAACAAGATCTCCAAAGTAAAGAGATTTCATCGCTCAGAACGCGGTGGGGATGTACGCCCTGACCTAGCCTCACTCCGAGTGACATCGAAAGGCCGATGGACCGGGTGGGGGCATGGGTCGCCGTGGTCCGGAGTGGGAATGAGCCGTGCCCGACCTGATAGCCATACTGTGTGCCGCGGTCGCCGTCTTCCTGGGAACGGTCGTCCAGGGGAGCATGGGCGTGGGACTCGCCCTCGTCGCGGCTCCCGTGGTGCAGATCGCGGATCCGGACCTGATGCCGGGTTCGATGCTGCTGGTGGCGCTGACGCTGGCGTTGCTCACCGTGGCCAGGGAAGCGCGGTACACGGACTGGCCCGGTCTGTCCTGGGCGCTGCTCGGCCGACTCGTGGGCACGGCGGCCGCCGCCGGGGTGATCGCGCTGGTCTCTGTTCGGCTCATCGACCTGCTGGCTGCGGTCATCACACTCTCGGTAGTCGGTGTGATGGTCGTCTCACCTGCCCGTTTACCGAAGAACCGGGCCACGCTGATCGCCTCCGGGGTGATCGCCGGGATCACCGGTACCACCGCTTCGATCGGCGGTCCCTTCACTGCGCTGCTCTACCACCGCGAGCCCGGTCCGGTGATCCGCGGCACGCTGGGGGTCTTCTTCGCCGTGGGCGCCCTGCTCTCGCTCGGCACGCTGGCGCTAGCCGGCCGGCTGCCTGGTTCGCAGTTCGTCGCCGCCACGATGCTGCTGCCCGCGATGGCGGCGGGATTTCTGCTGTCGGGACGTATCAGGCATCGAATTGACAGTGAGCGCATGCGAAAGGCGGTCATTGTCCTGGGTATTACTTCCGCTCTG